>DKPS01000217.1:16414-26487 GCA_002471345.1 Saprospiraceae bacterium UBA7328 | reverse complement strand
GGCACCATGCTTTAGCGCATTTTCAACGAAAGGAATCAGCAACATAGGAGAGATCTTTAGCCCTGATAAATCTCCCTCTATTAAGAACTCAACTTTACATCGTTTACTTAATCTTTTCTCTTCAAGTAGTAAGTAGTTTTCTATAAATTCTAGTTCCTTTTTTAATAATACGATGTCTATTTTAGAGCTTTCCAATTGATATCTCAATAATTCCGAAAGTTGCATAACAAGATCTGGCGTTTCAGGTGATTGCCTCCTGGAAAGTGAATAGATGCTATTCAATGAATTGAATAAGAAATGAGGATTCACTTGGTTCTTTAAATAGTTGAGCTCCATTTCTTTCTGCAATTTTTCCTTCTCATTATTCTCTTTTTGGATTTTGATATTTCTACTTAGAAAAAAGACAGCCATTCCAGTCCCAGTAGTGTATAAAAGATAAAACGACATTTTAGTGATACCTATCCAGGTAATATCGGGATAGTTTTTAAAATATGACCCAAGTAATATACTCCCTACGAGTAGCAGTCCGTAAAAAAAATACTGCTTCTTATCAAAAAGATATTGAATGAGAACAAAATGATTCATCCATATTACAGCCATAACAACGACGGTGTAGTTAAGTCCGTGTAAGTAAAAAGAGAATGACGTTTCAAATCGATCTCTTATCATCCATATACTTAGAAGTTCAAGGATAAAAACCAATACAAAGGCCGCAAGGTTAATAAGTATGGTTGTTCTCAAAGATTTATTAATCATAAACTCATTTACACAAATTCCTATAAAGATGCTAACCGTTAGTGCTAATTCTCCGCATTTCTTTATGAATTTACTTTATCATTGACGAATTGGTTTCATCATTTTATTGCTGTGCTCACCCTCTTAGAGTTTTTCAGCATGGGTTAAGGTTTAATTTAGTCATCTTTTAAATTGACATTCCATAACCAGACAACTATATCATGAAAAATATTACAGGACTTCTAGTTTTAATATTACTGATGATTTCGAATATATGCATTGCCCAACAAGGTAACAATCGCAAATCAGAAGCTACTGCAAATGAAGTGGACCTTTTAAGTAATGGCCCCAAGTTAGAATTATCACATACTCAGGTCATTCCAATAAAAGACACTAAGACAGGAAGAAACTATGAGCTCTATTTAAAATTACCAGAGAATTATTCAGAAGACTCTGGCAAAAAATATCCTGTGATTTATTACACAGATGCCATGTGGCATATAGAAATACTATCTTCCTCCACAGAGTACATGCTGGAGGACGTAATTCTAGTTGGGATTTCTTGGCAAATTGATATAAACGAAGACCTTAAAAAAGAAGCAGGAGATCATGTAAGTCGATATCGAGATTATAGTATAAGTAAATCAAACAATACAGAATATCAAACAAAGTATCAATTTGGACAAGCCAGTACACATCTGGATTTTATCAGCAATGATGTCATTAGATATATAGATAATAATTATCGTACCGATACAGACAGTCGTACTTATTTTGGTTATTCGCTGAGCGGAGAATTTGGTTCATATATATTACTGACTAAACCTGAAACTTTTGACAATTATATAATTGGAAGGCCATCAATAAAAAACGAAGTTCCCCTTCTCTCTGAGCTTAATACAGCATTTGGATCTTTCGAGTCGACGGATAGAAATACTAGTCTCAATGCCAACGTATTCATTGCACATGGCTCATTAGAAAAAGAGGCGGCTGAGCCAATCGATTCCTTCATTGATATACTAAATAGTAGAAGGGATGATGGCTTATCCTTACAAAAAGAAGTGATTGAAGGTGATCATTCAAGTGCGTTTCCTATGACTGCTGTACGTAGTATTGCTTGGTTGTCTAAGGCTCTAGATCATAAATCGAGTTCTAAGTCAGACATCTCGTTTTTTAATTTCCCGCAACTCAATAGAGCATATATCAAGTCAACTCCAGAGGATAAAAAAGACGGACTCATAGTGAATGAGCTAGGTGCCAATGGAGAAAATAAAGATATGATTGTCCAATTTGCAAAAGAGATGGCTGAAGGTAAACTTGGTCGATTCGATAGCTTTTTAATTGGTCATAAAGGCAAGCTAGTATTTGAATCTTACTATAGTCGGGGTCGAATTAATCTTCCTCATCCCCAAGCATCAGCTACGAAAACATATACTGCATTGTTACTTGGAAGAGCCATTCAGTTAGGTTATTTAACAATGGATGATCTTGACAAACCTTTAATCAGTTTTTTCAAAGGATTGGATCAAGCAAAATTTGTAAAAGGAATAGAAAAGGTCACCTTACACCAAGCACTAACATCACGCACGGGTATTCGTCTTAGTGAAGAAGAAAGAGAAGTGATAAAGGAAAATCCAGGCCTAATCAAAGGTCAAAGTCAAGTTCAATTCTTACTCGAGCATAGTGCTCCGATTACAGAAGAGGCCCAAGTATTCAAATATGGGGACAGTGTTGAACTAATAATGCAAGTCATTGAGTCTGTAGTACCCGGATCAGCCAAAGACTTTATAAAGAATGAACTCCTAGGCAAAGTAGGAATCACGAATTATAACTGGAAGACTGCTCCAAGTGGCCTACCTGAATCTGGGTGGCGTTCAAGTCTGACATCTCGTTATATGGCTAAGCTAGGCTCATTAATTTTGAATAAGGGCAAATGGAATAATGAACAGCTTATTCCAGAAGCTTATATCGCCAAAGCAAGCCATAGACACCATTATACCGACAAGGACGTCGAAGTGCACTACGGTGGCAAAGATGTCTCCAATCAAGGGTATGGATATTTTATTTGGAATGCAGATCTGAAACATGGTAATAAAAGCTATTATGCCTTTTCTGCACAAGGAGGTTATGGCCTATTTATAATTTTTATTCAGGAGTTGGATCTTATGGTTGTATTTACTGCTACTGATAATGACACCAATTACCTCCAGCTCACAGCAGAGCGGATTTTACCTGCTTTTATTCAATAATAGACAATATCATAAATCTTAAACTAGGAGAAATGTCAAGTTCGATTAAATTTTGACATTTGTAATTTATTTCAAATCAAAGATCCATTTCATTGAGCAATTCTTGTGCTCTAATATGTATGGTCGTTAATATGAGCAGCATGAAATTTATGATTTTATAATTGTTCTTCATGATATAGTATGAATAGCAATGAATTCAATGGTTTCGTATAGGAGAGGTTCTTTTGGATACATACCTTGACTAAGAAATGAAAGCTACTCAAATGGTATCAAGTATTTTTCACAAAAATCCTCTCAACCTAAAAAATATTCTTTATTCGACAGCAATTCACATGATGCAACTTTTCAAGAGATAAATTGAACTTCTATCCTCAGAAATTGATTTTATGGATTGACTTAAATTCTACAACTTCCTGTTCGTCACACATCTCGCTTCTTCCACCTGTTGAGTTTTCTGAGTCAGATGCCTCCAACGAAATCTTTCTGTAAATGGATTGGCCTTAACCTCAACTACATCTGCTGTCATTTCTCCAAGTAAAGGTGCCATTTTTAATCCGTGACCACTTCCTCCACTACTCACCGATAAACCCTGAATCTCTGGGTGATTATCTATCCAAAAATGACCATCTAATGTATCCATATAAAGACATCTTCTTGTGAAGACCAAAGGTGCCGAGAATAGGGAGGGAATCGAAGATTTTAGGAAATTTCGCATATCTTTTATTTCAGCGTCCGTTATCTGACGGTCGTCGTGATCGGGATGAACATCCAACCCATTAGTATGCTTGGCAACCTTAACTACTCCATGCTCAGATGTTATAGGAAACCCATACCACCCAGAGTTAGAAATGTCCGCTGTAAATACAGGCAAATGTGGCGATGTTAAATGTGCTATGTTGGTAGGCTTTAACCAGAAGACAGGATGCCCTGTTGCTTTCATATAGGGTTGTAGTTCTGGTAATAAAAAAGGAGTGTTCGCTCCTGCTGCAACTATAGTATGTCCGCTTTGATAGGTTTCGCCTTCTCTCGTTTTTACTGCTGTGAGATGACCTTTGTCTACTATGAATTTATGTGCTGTATGCCCTTGTATTATATTCACTCCTAGTGATCGGGCATAATCAGCCAGCTTTTCGACAAGTCTTCCTGACTTCACATATCCAGCCTTGGGATTAAAGTTTCCATCGATATAGAGTTCAGGATTGATAGCAGGAAAATTTTCAGATATGCTTGCAGAATTTAATCTTTGGGTAGTGTATCCAGCTTCTATTAAGTTTTGATAACTATCCATTTCATATGTATGAGCCACACTTTCTAATTTGTCTTTACAGAGCATCAAGAAGCCTACCTCATGGTATATTTCTTCTTTGAAAAGGTCATTCCATTCATGAAGACCATTGATACAGATTTCTGCCATTCTGAAGTATTCTTTATCAGAACCATATTCCATCCTTACGGCTTTAGTGATATCAGTGGAAGCTGCTAGATGATGGGGTATGCTATCGGGGTTTATCAATGTGACTTTGTACTTCCTTTTAGCCAATTCGACTGCTGATGTAATGCCGAAAATGCCACCACCTATTATTAAAATATCCGATAAATTTTTCATATGTTTATTAACTGTTTAAGCGAGACACTATCGTTCAAAAATTGCTGACACCAAGAAGTTTAAATTTTCATATTCATGCTCTAGGCTATACTCTTGTGTGCTTAGCGTCAGATGTCAGTTTCATGTACGGGGTTTCCCAGTTTTGTTGGGATATTTCAACCTCCAGTAAAAATCGACCTTTATGCAACTTTTAATTGACCCACATCATATCCCAACTCTATTAGTTGTTTGATATGATGTTTTGCTTGTTTGTCTCTCTTTTTATTGATTAAAAAATTGGGACCTAATTCTTTGTATTCTACTTTGTCTTGAAGGATGTAATAGGCGGCTATCAGGATCTTATGTCCTACTGCGATTAATGCCTTTTTCTTACCTCTACGTCCTACCAGACTATCATATTTACTTCTTAAATAGGTGCCTTTTGTTATTGTTGCTGCCCATCCACATTGGACTAACAGTGTTTTTAAATATTTATCTCCATGTGTTATTCTTGAACTTTTTTTTTGCCAGCACTTTCATTATTGCCAGGACACATTCCTGCCCACGATGCTAAATGATGAACATTTGGAAATTGATCCATATTTGTACCAATTTCTGCAATTATACTCGCTGCTGCATCTTTGCCCACTCCTGGTATGCTCTCCAACAGTTTTGCATCTAGGTCTATTTCTGTTGACTTAAGTTGTTTCTCAATCTGTTCGTTAAGCTTTTCTACAAGTGCTTTTTTTTCATCTATTGATTGCTTTATCATTTGTAGCATAAATCTATGATGATCTGTCATTCGTCCATTCAGAGAACTAGCCAGTTCAGCTTCACTTGCTTGCATTCGTCCATGACGATATTTTACCAATTCTGATATATCCTCTTTGCCATCTACCATGTCCGTTATGATCCTAGTCGCTACCGCTCCACTCATATTACTTACCACACTGGATAGTTTTATGTTTGCATCTTCCAGAATTTTCTGAAGTCTATTCTTTTCTGAGGCTATCGTGCCTACTATCTTCTTTCGGTATCTAGTCAAATCTCGTAGTTCTCTTATCTCTTTAGAAGGTATGAAGCTCCCCTTTAAAAGTCCGCTCAACAGTAGTTTCGCTATCCACTTACTATCCTTTTTGTCTGTCTTTTGTCCAGGCACATTTTTGATATGCCTAGCATTAACCAGAATTACTGCAAAGTGATCTTCTATTATATTATAGATAGGCTTCCAATACACTCCTGTACTTTCCATTGCAACATGAGTGATTTTATTTTCTACTAGCCAATCACGTAACTGCTCAATAGATTCCGTAAAACCATCAAACTCTCTGGTCTCTTCCTTTAACCCAATTCCTCGTATTGTCGCTACCAAAAGTTTCTTATGCACATCTATTCCACAACCTCGTTCTATTACTTGTTCAAATTCTATTACTGGTTTCATCTACGTCCATTATTCTGTTATGATTTTACCCCAATAATCATTCCCTCGTGTGTCTTATTCTTTGTCATCGGAGTTTCATGTGTTTATATTCCTTGTTTCATAATTGATTTTACCAATAGTCATCACCCTTGGCTAAAAATGCTATCAGGCCTCCAGCCTTTTCTCTTTATTTTTTCTTGATCATACCTTTTCGTCTCATGATTTACATTGTGATGTGATAAGATAATGGAGCATGGCTATGCATTTTTCTAATTGATCTATTTCTACAAATTCGTCTGCCCTATGTCCTTGCTCCATATTTCCTGGACCGCAAAGCACTGCTTGGTATCCCCCTTCCGCAAATTGTCCAGCTTCTGAACCAAAAGAAACAGATTCAGTCTTATCCGTATTTGTCCATTGATTCACTAAATTGACTATAGCCACATTCTCAGGTGTATCAAGTGATGGAACTATTGGAAATTTTGGAGTTGTAATGATTTGAAATTCTGCATTTATCGATCGATTAAATGATTCTCTTTGCCCACAGAACGTATTAAAATCCTCAAATATATCAGAAACGTTATCCGCCGGAATATTTCTTACATCCCATTCGAACTTACAGGAATCAGCTACGATATTTACAGCAGTCCCTCCTTGTATGGTTCCAACGTGGATCGTGGTATGTGGGGGGGCAAATCTCTGATCCGATTTTTCTTCATCTGCCAATTCTTCCATTTTATCATTCAACCATTTGATGAGGATCATGGCCTCATTTATAGCGCTTACACTTTTTCTAATCTCTGAGCTATGTGCTGCCGAGCTTCTCACATGTGTAGTAAACACAGCTATTCCTTTCCCCGAGGCATTGGTTTTCATGGATGTAGGCTCTCCTATTATGGCATAGGCAGGTTTTTCTGAGTAAGTCTCTTTTATATTTTGTACTAAAGCAGGACCAGCTAAACACCCTACTTCTTCATCATAAGAAAACGCAAAATAGATGGGTCGTTGTAAGGATGATTGAAGTAAATGAGGCAACATGGCAAGGCAACAAGCAATGAATCCTTTCATATCAGCAGCTCCCCGACCATATAATCTATTTTTTTCTTTACTCAAACTGAATGCTGAACGGGTCCAGGGTTGACCTTCTACTGGAACAACATCCATATGCCCGGATAAAATAATCCCATCATCCACAGGTGGGCCTATTCGGCAATGTAGAGAAACTTTGTCCCTTTCTTCATTATACACATGGTGATAATCGATATTGTGATGTTGGAAAATATCTTCAATATATCGACTAATGGGAAGGTTGCTCTCTCCACCTAAAATAGGAAAGGAAACCAATTTGTCTAAAATTAAAACAGTGCGATCTAGTTCATTTTTATACTTTTCAATTTCCATTTTTTGATATTTCTTCTTAAGATAAACTGACTACTCTTCTGGCAAAAGAAGCACGTCTCACTAGTCCATCTTCCAATTCAAATATAGAAATAGCCCGAATTGTTTTTCCTCCGTCAAAATGCTCAATTAATTGATTGTCGACGACTATGTTGTCATTAGCAATTCTTCCTAAAGTGGTTACAAATAAATCTGGATTTTCTTTAAATCGATTTGAATATAGTGTCCTTGCGTCTTTCAAACCCATACAGAGTGTTCTCCGCTCATCAAATAATGAAGATTCAAAATCAGGGTGCATAAAGGACAAGAAGTCATCCACATCTCTTCGATTATATGCATCCATATAATGCTGCACTATTTTGCTTGAATCCATAGATCTTTTCTTATTCATATTTTCACCAAGTACTCTTTTCATTCCGTTTCAAATTATTCCATTAATCAGTATGACTAAAATGGCAAGTGGTATGATATATTTTAGAATAGGCTGCCAATAGTCACCTATCGCAATATTTTCAGCTCCCATATTGATCTGTTTTTTCAATTTTGTAAATCCTATTACATGTCCCGCGAAAACAGCAATCAACAATCCACCTAGAGGTAGCATAATGGTATTAGTAAGGTAGTCCAACAGTCCAAACATTGTCATTCCAAAAAGTAGAATTGGATCTTCAGAATAGGAGAATACAACAGGTACTGATACCAATGTGATTATGCCTGCCGCTGATAATAATGCCCTTCTATCTGAAACATGAAACTTATCTACAAAACTGTCTTTGATTCCCTGAATGGCGGAAATTAAAGAGGTAAATCCTGCAAAAAATAATAACAAGAAAAATATACTTCCTAACCATGTGCCCTGCTCTATAGTACTAAAGACTGTAGCCATTGTAACAAAGATCAAATTAGGACCTGAATCAGGAGATAACCCAAAACTAAAAATAGCTGGAAAAATGAGAAGGCCTGCTAAAATGGCAAAAATGGTATCGGTCAATACAACCCATGCTGTACTCGTCACAAGATTTTCTTTGGACGATGTATAACTACCAAAAGCAAAGGAAATAGTCATTCCCACACCTATGGAAAAAAACAGTTGTCCAAGTGCACTGATGATGACTTCGAGATTGATCTTTGCAAAATCAGGATAAAGAAACCATCGATATCCTTCCAATGCGCTGTCTAATGTAGAACTCCAAATGGTCAAAGCGATCAGCATCAAAATGAGGATTATCATCATCCATTTGGAATACCTTTCGAGCCCAGATTTTAGTCCTTGGCGAACAATCAATGTGGCCGATATCATAATAGCCAATACAATAAAAATGATAGTATGGAGATCGGAAGCAATTGTATTAAAATGCTCAGATAGATCTTGAGTTTCTACTAATGCTATATTTCCTGAAAAGCTTTCCCATATGTAGTAGACAATCCAAGCCAGTATCATTACATAATAACTCATGATTAGCAAACTGGCAGTTATACCTAACCAACCGATACCATTCCACATGTTATTTTTACCCAGTTTCCCATAACCCACCATTGGGGTTGTATGTGCCATTCTTCCCAATGCGATTTCAGTAAGCATGATGGGTATACCAATAAGCAAAATCAGAATGATGTAGACCAACAAGAATGCACCACCACCGCCTTCTCCCGCTATGTATGGGAATCTCCAAATATTACCTAAGCCGACAGCAAAAGCTGATGTTGTTACAATGAAAGCCAACCGAGTACTCCAATTCTTTTTTGACATAAGAGCCTACTATTTTTTACATTTTCTTTTACGATCCATTTTGCTTTGAAAGCATCAAAGAACATTCTCTCGTCATCATTAAATAATCAAGAGAAGTGCCATCAATTCTAAAGGTCTTCACAGACCGCCTTTTGTTTTTTTTTTAATGAAATTCTATTTACAAATCGATCTGTTATTCCGTCCTCAACTTAAAACAATTGCCATCAAAGATCCAAATAACTAGATGGAATTAGTTGACACAGTCATACATTACATAATTAACATTAAAGAATCATTCAATCACAACTCCAGGTGCAAGAACCAATTGGAAGAATAACAACATTATAAAGGATAATATAATTGGAGTTTTGACAATCTTTTGACTCACTTCATTTTCAATAGGTCTGACTCCTTTAATCATCCATGAAAATGCAAAAATAGATGGGACACAAACCAGGAGTAGCATGACAGTCATTTGATATCTATTTATAGGCATGATGCGATATGGGAAAAGAATAATCGTACCAATAATGGCTGGGAGCAATACAACATAGAAAATTGTCCGAAATCTTTTTATTCCATGGTCAGGCAGCACTTGTGGAGAAGCGTATTGGATAAACCACTTACTGAACCCATAGCCTAATGCGATAATAGCAATGATACTTACATAACTGATAATAAAATCCACAGTTGAGCCCAATTGCAAATAGGTTATTGCCTGTCCAACATCTGATCTTCTATCAATAGATACCGAGGACAATTGGGGTAAAGATTGAATCAACCCATGATGTGCCAGCCAGAGTATGAAGAAAGATGACCAGTGCTTTGATTTCCGGATTTTGAAAAATAGAATTAACAAAAGGACTCCCAATATGAATATCGCTAATGCACTTAATCCTTGCATCAGATCATCCCTGGATCCTCATCTACCCAATTGTGATTATTGTGATTATTGTG
>DKPS01000217.1:0-16097 GCA_002471345.1 Saprospiraceae bacterium UBA7328 | reverse complement strand
TGTGATTATTGTGATTATTGTGATAGAGATAGACTTTTAATCCATTTCTTTCCCAATGCCAAGAACAATTCCTGAATAAAATAAATAGTGTTGTATGCTAAAGCATAAAGTACAGAAGAATTGATGACCATAGGAATGACGTTCCATGGGTTGCCATTTTGTTCAAGAGGAATACTTTTCCATTTGAAAAACCCAGATATCGCCAAAAATATAGGTCCTAATAGAAGAGTGAAGAATAAAAAATGCAGAAGGATTTCCATTAGTTGTTCGGTTTGAATGAAGATGTTTCCGATTATTACAAAGTTACATTTTAACTTCTTGTGACTTTTTTAAGAATCATTAACTGATGTATGATAGCCATTATTGATGATCACTAGGAGCATGACCATATTGCGACTTGAATACTTTGGAGAAATACGTAGGGCTACTAAAACCAACCTTAAAGGCGACTTCAGAAATATTGAGGTTAGTGGTAACCAAAAGCTCCTTTGCAATTTCTAATCTCAGGGACCTTATATAATGAGAAGTAGAAAGCCCTGTGAGCTTTTTTAATTTACGATTAAGTTGGGCCCTACTAATATTTAAGAGTTCACACAATTCGGCTATAACAAAGTTTTCATCACTCAAATGAGTTTCAAGAGTAGTTTGAACTAATTTTAAGAAACTGCTTTCTTCAATTCCCTTTTTCATTTCTATGGCTTTAGGGAAGTCTGTTAATTTATAAGCTTCTAGAAGTTTTCTAACTTCTGCTTCTTGAGATTTCTTCTCCTGCCATGTATGATACATCCAATAGCCAATTAAAAAGATAGATAATGCAAAGAATGCATATGCCCACCATGACGACCACCATGGTCTTCTGATTCCAAATGAATAATTCATGGGCTCACTCCATACCTGTTCCTCTCCTATCGATCTAATTTTAAAAGAGTATTGACCTGAAGTCAGATTTTGATAGGCCACTTTAGATTGATAGCTCGGTTTACTCCATTCTTTATCAAAGCCTTCAAGCATATAACTATATCTGATCCTATGAGGCGCAGACCAATCAATTGCTGAATAATGAAATGTGAGATTGTTGAGATGATAAGGAAGATTCAAGTTTAATGGATAGTTGCTCTGAGTGTTAACTGAATCAAATGTCTCATACAATTCATTCCCAAAGTCAATTGATCTTCGATAATCATAGTCATTCAATTTAGTGAAGTCGACAAACTCATTATTGATCTCAATTTGTGTAAGCTGTGGTGCTTTCAGTAAATCCTCTTGGATGCTATCTGAGCTCAAACTATTCTGTGAATGAGAGTGAATATGGATCCCGAAAAATAGAATCAGTATTGTATATAACTTAGCTGTTGACAATGCTTCAAGTTTTGAATTATAAAATCATTTACTGATCATTTCCTCTACTCCATTCCAATTGTCCTCGACACCATGTAAAATTTATCTCACTGATTTATCCATATAATAATTAGTCACAACATCACTTGGATATTTTTCTATTATAAATTTGAAAAGATCTGCTGCTTTGCCAAATTCCTGATTATAATAGAGACCCAATGCTTTTTCAAATAAAGGCTTCGTACTGGACTTTAGTTGTCTAATCTCTTCGGTTTCACCATCATAGAAGTCGTATATTTTCAACACATTTTCCTTCCCCTTTACTTTTACCTTTCCAAGAAATCTAAAGTTACCTCCCAAAGTCTCAGGCATATTTGCATCTGTATTCATCTTAAGCGTTGTTAGTGTTTTTTCACTTACGATTACCTGGCAACCAAACAGCTTAGTCAAACCCTCCATTCTGGCTGCAGTATTCACAGCATCTGAGATAACACTTGTATCATACCTCATTTCATCTCCTATTACTCCCAACATGAGTCGACCTGTATTGAGGCCTATTCCCACACGAATCGGCTTACGACTATTAGCAAGCCGTTTTCTGTTATAGCGTTGTATGGCATGTTGCATTTCGATAGCTGCTTTGAAGGCTATATCATGATTGTCTTTGAATAGTGCCATTATACCGTCACCTGAGTACTGACATATAAATCCACCATGTTCTCTAATAATTGGACCAATACGAACCAAGTAAGCATTGATAAATTTGAAATTGTCCTCTGGTGACATTGTCTCTGACAGACTGGTATAGTCACGTATATCAGCGAAAAGAACAGTCATTGTCGCTTCTGTCTGATCACCTAGGTTTAATTCTTTAATACTCTCTTTATTCAGAATATGAATAAAATCATGTGGCACAAAGCGAGTAGTCGCAATGTTGAGTTCTTTCAGTTCTCTATTGAGATACTGCTCACGTTCGAGCTTTTTTTGTTCTTCAATAATTTTTCGACGTAGTCTAATCACGTAACCACCGATTGCGCTTATGCCAATTAAAAAGTATAATGCATAAGTCCACCACGTAAGCCACCAGGGAGGTCTGATGGTAAATGTATAAGTGAAAGGGTCACTCCAAATTTTGGCTTCTCCTATGGCTTTTACTTGAAATGTATGTGTGCCATGAGACAAGTTGCGGTAATCGGCTTTGGCATCAACATTTGGTGGACTCCAGTCTTTATCCACACCTTCAATTTTATAACTATATTTGACAAGATGAGGGGCGGTCCAATCTTTTGCAGAAAAGTGAAATGTGAGGTGATTCAGATGATAAGGGAGGTCAAGATCATTTGGATAATTATCAAAAGAAGTAACGCTGTCAAATGATACTTTCAATTGATCACCAAAAGGGATACTAGACTTGTCATAACTGTCCTCAGATAATTGGCTATAGTCAATAAACTGTTGCTCCATGTCTAGATGCGAAAGACCAAGATATTTGGGCGCTGTCTTAGGAACTTTAAAAGCATTCAAATCTAACATAGCAGCACCTGCATCTCTACTTCCTATCCAGAGTCTCTTTCGGCTATCGATCAGTGTCGAAAACTCACCATAACTCCTAGCAATCCATCCATCTCCTTGAGCATATTCAGTCCATACCTTATGTAGAGACTCTAGTTCATCTAAACCATTTGGCAGAAGCAAAATCTTATTCGAACCACTAACCCATAAATTGCGATCATCATCTATGGTAACAGACTTGATTGAAAAATTGGGAAAACCTTGATCTTTAGAATAAGCGTAGACAGATCTTTCGCTATCACTCTTACTCATCTTATAAATTCGGACATCATTTTCAATGCTAAACCATAGATTTCCCTTGCCATCATCAAGGAGTATATGTACCCAATGCGAATCTTCAACATTCAACTGAAGAACATAATTGAGTTGGTCATTTTGTGGATCGTATTTGGCAATGCATCCACTTCCACCAAACCAGAGATCTTCTTCCTCATCTTCAAAAATGCTAGCACCTCCGATCGATTCTATCCTACCATCTGAAAAATGAGCCACTCCTCCAGTGACTGGATCATACCTAATGGCCTTTCCATCAATTTGATTAGAAAATGAGCTGAACCAAATTCTACCTTGCCTATCCTCAGTAGTCGCTATATTGAAATAAAAAGGATTAGTAAATCCTTGCTCCTTTCCAAATCGTTTAAACTCTTTTCCATCGAATTGGGCAATTCCTTCATCTCTGGTACCTACCCAGAAATTGCCATTCTTATCTTCGAATATAGGCACCGGACAATCCCTAATCATTTCTTCTTTCGAAGAATAATTAGTAAAGTTTTGTCCATCATACTTAGTTAGGCCTGTATAACATCCTGAAAACCAAATGTTTCTTTGACCGTCTTCAGCCATTCTACCTGACCAGTTTTTTAGGCCTTGATTCTCTGTAAAATGTCTAAAACTATTGATATTGATGCGATGCAGACCATTGTTATTATTTAAACCGAGCCAGATGTTATCTTCTTGGTCAACGACCATGCTGTTTATGGAGTTATTACCTAATCCTTCATCTGTCGTATAGTGGATAAAGTTCTTCCCCGTATAACATGTGAGGCCACCATCAAATGTAGATATCCAAATATTTCTTTTCCTATCTTCTTGTATGGCTGTTATTCTATCTCCACTCAATCCTTCTTTAGATGAATAATTTACAAATTTGCCACCTAAGCTGCCTTCCGACTCCCTTTCAGGAATAAAGACGCTGACTCCTTTCCCTTTAGCTACACCTTCTCCACCACTTCCAAACCAAATCTGTCCTTGACTGTCTTCAAATATGCACTTGATGAAGTTATCAATCAGACCTTCTCGCTCTGTATAGCGAATCAACCTATTCCCATCATATCTTAGAACCCCACTACCCGAGGTGGCCCACCATATATGTCCTCTGCTGTCCTCCATAATGGCATTAATCCTACTGTCAAAGAAGTGACCTTTTTTATGGAGAGTTTGACTGACAATTCCATTTTCCTTCTTAAAGTATTTGAAATTTTCACCATCATATTTAAATACTCCTTTGTCTGTTCCCCACCAAATGTTTCCTTTACTATCTTCTGCTACGGCATTTCCCCAGGCGTTTTTAATTTCCCCTATATTCCTAAAGTCTATGACTTTGTCACCATCGTAATAGCCAAATCCATTACCAGGGGCGCCAAACCAAATATTTCCTTTACTATCTTCCAATATCACGAAGCCTCCTAAAATTCCTTCTTGCTCCGTAAATGGGAAGAAATTTTCACCATCATAACGTACAATCCCGCCTCCTGAACCAGACCAAATATTTCCTTTACTATCTTCTATTATCGATAATCCACCAAATGGAAGCCCTTCACCATATGATAAATGCTGAATATTAAAAACGGCAGCATCTTTCAATCGTGATGCTAAAGCAGGTATTGGTTTTGTATGAAATAGCGGAATCTCTTTGCTGTTATCAGAAAGTGTTTCGGGCATAGGAATATCATCTCCATAAACTTGTATTTCCAATTTTTCAGGAACTTGAATTATTTTGGGTTGACCAATGGCATATACGTTTCGATGTGCGGCTACGACCGTAGGAGGATATTTTAGAGGCATTACAGTTGGAGGGGATAAGGATTCAGGATCTAAGTATTCTGCCTTGATTGGTGGAGGAAGGTCTTCAGGATTAACAATAGGAATTTCTATTGGAGCTGGTGGTAATATCTCATTCTGACTTACCTTTTGATTGCAAGATAGAATGCTTAATAAGACAAAAGAAATACCGAAATATATGACGACAGGGGATTTTTTGCCTCTAAACAATGCCATTGTAATACTATTCTGATTTCTCATTTTAATGAATTGTAGGTTGTCAATAAAGGATTAATATCCTAGTCCATATATTCATTTAATTTAGGTATAATCTCAGATTGATCACACCTGCTGCAACAATGAGAAAAGGAATGCAACATGGAATACTGGAATTTTAGTATCCTTCATTTTGTATCATGGCCTTATTTACATCCAGTTCTCTTTGAGGAATAGGGTATATCATCTTAAAATAATCATATGGCAGGTCTCCAAACATTTTTCTATTTCTCTTTGTATCCCGAAACTGATGACCTTCAAATACAAGTTCGAAGTAGCGTTGGTCTAATATCATTTCAAGACTAGTATTCGTAATAGATGGTAGATTGGCTCTGTTTCGTATTATGTTCATATCGTCAAGGGCTCTGGCCTTATCACCAGTGCGAAAGCGGCCTTCTGCTCGAGTAAGATACATTTCGGCAAGACGGAGGACAATTACATTACCATCGTTAGATTCGTTCACTTTCCACTTGCTGGATCGTTTTGTGTTACTCAGTTGATCATTATAAAATAAATCAGCTCGCAGATCTCCATTTTCATATTTGGCCAAATGTTCATCAGCGATGCCTATGAATGCACCACCTCCTTCTTGTTCTCCAGAGTAAAAATAGCTTACTCTGTTCTGACCATCCTGTGTTGTGACTTGAAGAGTAAAGATGTCCTCTGAACTATTGAAGGATTGATTGAAAATTTGTTCCAGATCAGTAATTAGATTGTATTGTCCTGAGGCAATTACTCGATCAGCTTCTAAAGCCGCCAATTCAAACTTTTCCTGCATCAGATAAGCTCGTGATAATATTCCACTTGCTGAGAATGAATTGGCATAAACACCATTCCGTGATGGGAGGTGTGTTTTCGCATATAGCAAGTCTGAGATAATCAACTCATAAACTTCAGAAACACTATTTCTTGGAACTTCAGGATTTTCCAGACTTACTTCTGCCGGTGTGGTTATGATAGGTATTCCTAAGTTGTTATCTGGATTTCCAGATGTCCACGAATGGGCAAACATATTTACAAGATCGAAATAAATAAAAGCACGAAGGAATCTTAACTCGGCAATGATTGCATTCCGATCGGTATCATTTACCACTTCTACGGCATCTAGGACTGTGTTGGCCTGATTAATAGTCCGATAGGAGTTTACCCAGTAATTTTCTATTGCGTTGTTACTTGGTGAAATATTTTTATTTATCAGCTGGGTCAAAGGAATTGAGAAACCAGTCCAAATGAGATCTCCTGAATTAGCGAAAATTTCAGAATTTAATATGATATCTCCTGATGGCGTCGGTAGCTGACTCAACAAATCGTAAGTTCCTATTAGAGCAGTCCTGACTCCTTGTTCATTAGATAATGCGACATTAGTAGATATAGCCTGTTCTGGTTCAATGTCTAGATTTTTGTCACATGATGTGACAAGAAGTGAAATAAAAATTACAGTCACCTTTATATTCATAATTGTAAGCTTTAGAAACTCGCCTTAATTCCAAACAAATAGGTCTTTGCTTGTGGCGGGGTAAAGAAATTCTCACCGATTATAACACTTGGGTTATTGGCTAGATAGTCCTTGATGTCTGTATTAGCCTCAGGATCTCCGCTTTGGTAATTAGTGAAAGTCATTAGGTTTTGACCAGTGAAATAAATAGACATCTTTTTTAGACCCATTTTTTCTATAATGTTTATAGGCAACTGATAGCTTATGTTTAAGTTTTTTAGCCTTAGATAAGAAGCACCCTCGATGAATCGTGACGAATCAAATGAACCTTGCAAAAAACGTAGTTGCGGTATATCTGTTATATCTCCAGGTTGTCGCCATCTATTGAGCATTCGTATGTCCTGATTATCAAACCAACCAAACCCATCCATTTGAAATCTGCCTGCCCCATTAAAGCTATCATTACCATAAACTCCCTGAAGAAATACTCGCAGTTCTAGACCCTTCCAGGAGAACGTATTGCTCATGCCATAAATAAAATTCGGATTGGGGTCGCCGACAACCACAGACTGTGCAGCTGCATAATTATTAGTAGTATTTCGATCGAATTGGCCATTTTCTAATTCAGTGTTTAGATAGAAAAGGGCATCGCCATTAGCTGGATCTACTCCTGCATACTCGGGAGCAAAAAATACACCAATGGAATGTCCCTCAATGACCCTACTGACACTCACGTTGTTATTATCAGCTTCTATGGATTGCCCTCCTATATTGGTGATGGTGTTTATGTTTTTTGAAAAATTGATATCCGTTTTCCATTTGAATTTCCCTTTAAGGTTATAAGAACTGATCATAAACTCGATGCCCTCATTTTTTAATTTTCCGAAATTCCTCAATTGGTTAGCGAAACCTGTTGTGGCTGGAACATTAGTGTTTAGCAATAGATCATTTGAATTCTTAAAATAGTAGTCTACTTGGCCGGAGATGCGATCTTCCAGTAATCCAAAATCAAGACCGATATCCACTTGAGTGGTTTTTTCCCATTTGAGATCGGGATTTGGAATTTGTGTCTGCACAATAGCAGATTGACCTCCATATCGACCACCTTCAAACAGTCCGAGTGAAGGAAAATGAATGAGTGGAGAATTCCCAGTGACTCCCCAGCTAATTCTCAATTTCAAATAGCTCAGCCACCTGTTGTTTTTAATGAAAGGTTCTTGTGACATCACCCATCCTGCAGAAACTGCCGGGAAGAGGCCATAGCGATTATCCCTGCCGAACCGAGAATCACCATCTATGCGAGAAGAGACTGATAGAAGATATCTTTCGTCAATATTAAAATTTATTCGTCCAAAATAAGAGAGGATACTAAAGCCAGTTTCACTCTCTCGGCCTAGAGTAATTTCACCTGCACTAGTAATGTTTTGAAAATCATCATTAGGGAAGTTATTACCAAAAAGTACTAGGACATCCTCATGATGGTTTTCATAGCTCATGCCTAAAGTGGCATCCACGTCTAGCACATTACTTTTTACTTTATAGTTTGCATATGTACTTGTAGAATAATAAAGCACATCAGAGAGCCATGTCCGTTTCCAACCATTGGGCTCTCCGGTGTTTCGAGCTACTTTAGAACTATAATACCTCTCCACATCGTTGTGAAAGTTGTCCAGACCAAAATTCGTATGAAAGGTAAGATTAGCGAGAGGATGCCAATTCAGATACAAATTTCCAATATTCCTGAGATTTACTGATTGCCAGTCTACATTGTCTATGTAATTCCATGCATGGAAATAGAATGTATTGGTAAATATCTCTTCAGGGTTGTTTAGATCAAATAGAGGTTGCACAGGGCTTTGGGCAATCAATCCACCAGGAGAAGCGAAATCCCAATCAACAGGAGGCTCTTCAAGGACGCTCCTGGACAAACTCATATTCATTCCAATATTTAGTCGATCATTAGCACGATGAGTTAGATTAAGCCGACCGCTCATTCGTTCAAAGTCATTCAAAATTACAATGGATGTCTGATCAGTATAGCCACCAGAAATGTAAAATGTTGTTTTATCATTACCTCCTGAAATGTTTAGTTGTACTTGCTTTTGCCCGGCATCAGGTTTATACATCAGATTTTCCCAATTGGTATCATTTCCGTCCCTCCAGCCTTCAAGCCATCTGTCTTTCCAGTTTTCTGCAGTTTGCCCAAATATTCGACCATTTTCATCAGCTACATTTCCAAAAGCTTCATCCCAGAGTTCTAAATATTGAGGTCCATTCAGCCATTTTCGTTTTATGGTGGGTCGACTAATACCATAGTTCATGTCCAGTTCTATTCGGGTTGAGTTTTCTAATCCTTTTTTTGTCGTAATGATTACTACTCCGTTTGATGCCCTTGTTCCATAAATAGCTGCTGCTGAGGCATCCTTTAGAATGGCTATGGATTCAATATCAATGAAGTTGATGTCTGCTAAGGGATTCAATCTTGCATTATTAGAAAGTATTTGATCCTGAGAGTTTATGACTACGCCGTCCATAACATAAAGAGGTTGTACACTGGCATTTATGGATGATGTGCCCCGGATACGTATATCCGTGTTAAATCCCAACTTGCCACTTTCATTAGTTACCAATACACCGGCTGCTCGTCCCTGAATAACGGATTCAAGACTCGATACTGGGATTCCTGCTATGTCACTATTGTCAATTTTAGCTACATTTCCAGTCATATCAGAACGAACCTGAGTTCCATAACCGATTACAAAGACTTCATCTAATTGAGTAGTAGATACAGCAAGAGAAATGACAGCATCTTGACATTCATCAATCTGAAGTTGTTTCTGTTGGTAACCTATATATTTAAACAGAATAGACTCCGCATTTTGAGGCACAGTCATATTGAATGACCCATCAGCATTTGATATAGTACCTAGATGTTGAGTTCCTTCAACCGAAATATTGACCCCTGGAATTGGAGAGTTGTCTCCTAAATCAATTATTGTTCCTGATACTTGTTGCTGAGCTATTATGGCGTGGGCAAAAAACAATAAATAGCAAATGAGATAGCTTTTCATATTGTTGTTTTGCGCAATCTATTATCAGTGCAACAATAGGACAAATGGTCGCAACAATAGAGAAAGGAATGCAACAATGAGAAAGATATTATACTCGATTCGTGTTATTTCCAATTATGCGTTTACATATTGAGAGAATTACTTTCTAGTACATATGATTGATTTCCATGAAAATCAAATCAAACTTTTCTGGCCCCTCCTCAAAAACAACATGACAATGATTATCACAAATATGATTCACACTTTTATTTAAATTATTACAGTTGAGCCTCTTATTTCTGATTTTAAAGACCTATTCTTAAAACAGATAAAGGACCCTGATTGCCCATTCACCTCTTTCTTTAAACAAAGTCTTTTCATCTAAATATATTATTCACAAGCACAATTAGGTTTGTAGATTCATAGCGAAATTCTAATCGCTCATTATCACATACAAAATCAAATTGGATCATTTTTGATGATTATTATTGTCTGAGTTTTCATTCCTTCAATTCATTTCAATAATATACATAAATATTAATTTTAGGTTATCTATTCTAATAGATCAAGATCAGCATGAAATAGTAAATGAAAACCAATAAACCGATACCCTTCAGGCTACAGAAATCTGAGAATCATGGACTTTTAGTGCAAGTCGATGAAACGCAATATTTCTAC
Organism: Saprospiraceae bacterium UBA7328; assembly: GCA_002471345.1. GTDB lineage: Bacteria > Bacteroidota > Bacteroidia > Chitinophagales > Saprospiraceae > UBA7328. The sequence continues at coordinate 5,708 of DKPS01000217.1, read as the reverse complement.
AATAAGCTACACTATCACCCTGAATTTCAAATCACAGCAATAATTAAAGGAGATGGCATTTTCTATGCTGGAAATAACATGTCAGCTTTCACAGAAAACGACGTTTTTATTATTGGAAGTAGTATTCCTCATTTATTGAAGTGTTCTGACATATTTCACTCAGATCATTCGCCAGGGGTCAAAGGAGTTTCCTTGTTTTTTAATACGAACAGTTTTGGAAATGAATTCTTTGAAAAGAAAGAAATGCAAAGGCTCAAAGCTTTGTTACAAGACGCAAAAAGAGTAATTAAAATAAGTGGAGAATTAAAAAAGGATCTTCTCAATAAAATAGGATCGACACCTGCATTACAAAACGAGAAATTGATCATTACTTTTTTAGAAATTCTATCCTTAATAGCTCAATCAGAAAAGGAATATCTCAATGCCGAGCATTACAATTTAAAGTTAAACAATAATGAAGGTGAGCGATTAAACAAAGTTCTGGATCATACTTTTCAACACTATAGAGAAGAAATCACTATAGATCAAATAGCCAAAGTGGCATTGCTAAGTCGATCACAGTTTAGCTATTTCTTTAAACTTCATACAAGTAAAACCTTCATTCAGTTTGTTAATGAGTTGCGCATTGAAAAAGCATGTATTTTACTTAAAGATCGAAATCACACAGTAGAACAAATATGCTATGAAGTGGGGTTTAAAAACGTTTCTAATTTTTTACGCCACTTCAAACGAACAAAGGGTATTTCACCTTCGATCTATCGGAAATCATGGACCATAATAGAATAAATTATTAAAAGCGACCCATTCTGAATGGCTGAACAGATAACATCGGTTTTTGATCTGTGATAATTTCACTCAACAACTTTCCAGTCACTGCTCCTAAGCTCAATCCCATCATACCGTGACCAGTTCCAACATAAAGGTTATTCAACTTATCAGATTTACCGATATATGGAAGGCCATCAGGGGTACAAGGACGAAAACCTCTCCACACTTTGGTGTGATCGTCCATATTGATTTTAAGGTTGTTGTAGTAATCAGGTATACTATCAAGGATTCCTTTAACCCGGTGTTTGTTGATTTTCTCTGAGAGTCCACTTAGTTCCAGAGTCCCTCCTACTCTCAAGTGATTATCCATGGGTGTAATTGCAACTTTAGCTTCAGACAATATGGTTGGAATTCTTGGACAGAATTCAGGTTCATTAGAAGTTATACTGTATCCTTTCCCATCTTGTAAATGAATTTTAATCCCAATTTTTTTGAGCAAGAGTCCAGTCCAACTTCCAGATGTCAATAATACATTTTCAACTGAGAAGGCAGTTTGATCATCCAATATTAGAGAATTAATCGTTTCATTTTTTATCTCAAAATCTACGATTTTGGAATGGCATAAAAACTTAACTCCTGATTTTCGCAATTGATTGCAAAGCTGCTTCATTAGTAAATTGGGACAGAGATGTGCATCACCAGGAAAATAAATACCGCCTTTCACATTGTAATCCATTTCTGGCTCTAATTCTTGCAGAGCTTTACTATCGAGAATATGAGCTTCAACACCCATTCGATGGGCTTTAATAGCCAGCTCTTCCTCCTCATTTGCCTGTTTAGTTGTTTTGTATAGCATCAATAGACCTCTCTCATCCAGACCAAAATTAAAACCATTTTGCTCCTGCATAGATTTATAAAGCCACTTGCTTTCTTCATTCAGCCTATATAGAACAGGTGCAGATTTAGTAACATGAATAGAATTAGAAGAACGAAAAAAGTACCACAACCACTGAATCAAATCAGCGTTCATTCGTGGTTTTATATAAAATGGGCTTTTACTGTTGAGCATCCATTTCAAACCTTGTGAAATTACACCAGGTGCCGCCATTGGTACAAAATGACTTGGTACTATCATCCCTGCATTGCCAAAGGAAGTTCCATCTGAAATGTCATTTTCGTCAATAATCGTTACTTCACAACCTTCACTATTCAAATACCACGCTGCACATAATCCTATAATACCTCCACCTACGATATGAATTCTATCTCTTCTCATAACACCTGAAATCCAAAAGCATAAGGATCATCTTCATCATCAATAACAATATTATTATGCCCAGTAATTCTAGCCCATCCTTCAATACTCGGCACGATAGCCTCAAAATCCCCCACTTGAGTAACAGACTCAATGCATCCAATAAATTTAGACCCTATGTAACTTTCATGAATGAATGAATCTCCTATATGCAATTCACCTTTACTGAATAACTGAGCCATCCTTGCGGAGGTACCTGTACCACAGGGAGAGCGGTCAATGGCTTTGTCTCCATAAAACACGGCGTTTCTAGCATCAGACTCCTTTGAAATAGTATTTCCAACCCACAATATGTGGGACAATCCATTAATATCAGAAGAAGTCGGATGTTGAAAATCATCTTTAGCATTCAATAGTTTTCGAATAGATCGACTCCAGGTTATCAATTGATCAGCTGAATATTCTTGAATCCCTTTGAAATTACGCTGAAGATCAATTATTCCGTAGAAATTTCCACCAAAGGCAACATCAATGATTAGTTGACCTAATTCAGAACATTCAATTTCTACTCCTTTCTTAAATAAAAAAGAAGGAATGTTAGTCAGTTTTACAGTCTTAATCTTGTTTCCTTTTCTTTGATATGAAACAAGTACAGTACCTCCTGGAGTTTCTAATCGAAGTTTGCCCTCTACCTTTGGTTGTACTAGTCCTTCCTCTAACATTATTGTCACCGCACCAATAGTACCATGACCACACATAGGTAAACATCCACTAGTCTCAATAAAAATCAACCCAATATCATTTTCCGGATCACAAGCTGGATATAAAATGATCCCAGACATCATATCATGGCCACGAGGCTCGAACATTAGTCCTTTCCTTATCCAATCGTATTCTTCTATAAAGTGGAGGCGCTTATCCATCATGCCTTCACCTTCCAAATTGGGCCCCCCACTCGCTATTAGTCTTACAGGATTACCACATGTATGGGCATCAATACAATAGAATGATTTTCTCATGATTTGATTAGATCTGCTTTAATTGCTTCACATAGATTCAATAGAAAACTAGATTTTAATGAATGAGACAAAATGTAGTTTGAGACTTTCTGAAAAAGATCAAACTTTCCAAAACATTTTAAAGGATCTACTCTAATTGAATTGTACATGCTATGAGAATTTGTAGTCATTATAATTGTTTAGATGCCATATAGATGAGGCAGGATCTACTTTTATGATTATCTCTTCAACAAGTCCAATTTCAAAAGTGTCTCTAAGTTTTTTTACTTGTGACATGACCAAGTGACTTTATTATTCCGATCTTCTTATTACTGATAGTTTTGCCTTTACTAATTTTAAAATTCATAATATGAAAATTCTAAACCAAAGAGGCAATGTCAATATCCAGATAGTTGGGTAGAGAGGGGCGCGTCCTAATGCCGTTTTCCAATATTTCAATGACGTGTCTTCTTTCTGCTCCCACTAAGATGTGTCTAGGTGCTCTTACATGCTCTGTACCAATACCAACCATCGCCTCTGCTAGCTTGATATTCTGCACCAATTGCGGATCGATATCCAATTCCAGAATGGGCAAAAACCAACGATAAATAGCCAGAGCTTCATTTATACGGCCTGCTTTAATTAACCTGTAAATAGCAACAGTTTCTGCTGGAAAAGCATCAACTAATCCAGCCACCCATCCATCAGCACCCATTAACAACTCTTCCATTGCAAGAGTATCTACCCCACAAAGAATTTTGATCCTACTGCCAAATGCGTTTTTGATTCGAGTGACATTAGATATATCACGTGTGCTTTCTTTGATTGCCTGGATATTGTCTAAATGAATCAATTTTTCTAAAGAATCAATGCTTATCTCTATTTTGTAATCTACAGGATTATTATACAGCATTATTGGCAATTGAGTACTGGATGCAATGTCTTTGAAGAAATCAACAACTTCCTGATCTGTAGGCTTATACATCATAGGCGGCAATACCATTAAACCATGTACGCCAATTTTTTCAGCTTTCCCTACTAAATCAATAGCATTTCGAGTAGAGCCTTCTGCAATATTTAAGATGATGTCAATTTTATCTCCAAATGCTTCTAATGAAGAATTTGCCAAAATCAATCTCTCGTCATGACTAATCGTACTGCTTTCACCTAATGATCCTCCGATGACGATTCCATCAATCCCAGCTTTGACTTGAAAGTCAATGTTTTTCAAAAAAGACGGAACATCAAGATCTCCATTTTTGTGAAATTTTGTAGTAACAGCTGGATATACACCTGTCCAATTAACTTGCCTCATAACTATAAATTTTCAGGCAAATATATTGTCGACTAACAAGAGGTATTTATAGTTTTATACTGAACACTTGTACTATTATCTTTTCCTAGAATTTATCTGAAGAAAGAAGACAATGATTTTGAATATTTCCAAGGGTGCCATTTTAGTATTCCCTTATTATAGAATATAGGTTAGCAGAATTTCTCAGGTAACTATAAACAAAAAATACATTCGGAAGTATAGTATCCTGAGTAAGAATCATCTTTCCTCAAAATCAATATGATAATGATCATCATGCACTTGATTTACTATATGTGGTAATCTTGTAGGAATAAATATGCGCCTTCTCTGGATTTCTCTACCTGCAGTTGTGGCATATAGTTCATCAATAAGTTGTGTTTTGATGAGTATTTTCCTGATTCTGAGTCCATTTCTTCTTGCAGCATCATCAACTGCTATAATGTGCTTACTGATTGTTTCAAAATCCAAACGAACACTTCCAAAAATCTCATTATATCCATATTCATCAAAATTGATCAAGTAGTGCCACATACCTATCCAATCAAAAGCTTTTATCTGTTCCCCTCTTCTGTTCACTGTAGGAATCATAAAGTCAATTCCATAACCATTTTGATGTGTCCTGTGAAAGAAAAGTCTGCCACCGTTTCTATCTGTGCTCTGCATGATTTTAAAGTCAATTCCAGGGCAAGTTTTTTCACTCTCCTGATATGCTTCTGACACCACCTTGTACAGTGTAGAATGAGTATAGCCATTATCCATGAGGTAGTAGCTTAGAGGGCTGAAATAGCTAAAATTTGATCCTTTATAGGGAAGTAAATATCCATTCTTCAACTCACCATTTCTGACACTACCTATACTTTCACTTTCCCCTTTATTCACATGGGTAATCTCAGGATAGGCTGAGATCAACAACACAGGTATAGCTAAAGCAAAGAAATTTCTCTTTCTGAAAATTTTCATTTTATTTGGTCTCTTATTTAAGCATCGTCACATCGCCATATACTATTTCTTCTTCTCTATTCTTTTTAATTAATATCACCTGACATAAAAATAACTGAGCACCAAATTTCTTATTATACCCTTGTACATTCCAAGTTATAACCTCTTGATGATCAGCAGGGGTAGCTCTATATATCAATCCGCCAAATCTCTCATAAATTCTCAACTCCTTAATAGATATTCCAGGCTGCGATGATATGACGAGCTCATCATTAATTCCATCTCCATTTGGGGAGAATGCATTTGGGATATATACCAATTCTTCTTTTTCACTTTCGAATGTACAACTGATCATACCAAAAGGCATAGGCTCACAACCTGTGATTGCTCTTACTTCAACGTTTTGAGTTTCAGTACTAGCTATTTCTTCAAT
>DKPS01000146.1 GCA_002471345.1 Saprospiraceae bacterium UBA7328 | reverse complement strand
TGTAGCGTACAGATTCTATCACAATAAGATTTTCTCTGAAGTAATTACACTGTAATACAAAATAATTTGTACCCCAGAGCGTACCCCGATTCAATTAAATATTTATAAGTATTTGTAAATCAATATTGTATGAGGGTACTGGAGGTACCACACTTTATACAAAAGCTCAGTTTTTCTGGGCTTTTGTTATTTATAGCCAATTATAGATCGAACAAATGGCCAATCCGAGGAGTCAAATAATATTTATCCAATTTCTCTTGGCTCCTCTCTATCGGATTCTACCAATCCAAAAAGACTGCATTACTAAATACAAATAATCCATTATACCAAAAACCTCTGAATAATGGGTTATCGACCATATAGATCACTTTTCCTTTGCCTTTCGATTGAGACGCAAAAACTACGGTGTCTTTCAACTTTGCTTTAATTCTAGATCCAGCGAAACCAACAATTTGGGGGTCCTTAGAAATATACGCTGCATTATCCGCACCTGTCATAAGTGGATAAAAAAGATTGCTAGATCGAAGACTATAATATGATTTTCCTAGTCCTGATCCAAGCGGATGTGTATTGTCCATATTTAGTTTAAAAATTGCACCTGGTACGATATTGCTTATAAATCTTCTCTGATCTCCTCCATGATCAAGATATCTTCCAGCAAGTTTTTCAGATTTGCTCTGCTTTTCTACTTCCGTTTTATCCTTGTCTTCTGCATAGCTTTTTAATGCATATCCTTTTTTATCTGCGAACATTCTATTTGCATTTCCGATTGCAATAACTCTTCCGCCATTGCTTACCCAAGAACCAATTTTTGTCATTACACCATCACTGAGATTATATCTCCCACTCGGTAATATCAACGTATTGTACTTTGATATGTCAGTCCTTGATAATCGATGTATATCAACAACTGTTAATGGATAATCCATTACTTTGTCAAAATACCACCTCACTTGACCAAAATCTAGACTTCTAATCCCATCTCCTTTGATGGCCAAGACTTTAGGTGCTTTAATTAAATCAACGCTGTTGCTTCCTAAATCAGGTCCAGCTTCAGCAAAACCTGTTTTTACCACATCAATTACAGCATCGGATGATTTAGCAACAATTTCCATTTTATCATGAAATGAATCACCAAGTGATCGATTATCCATTTTTGTGATAATGACATTTCCAGGAGCATATTTCTTTCCGTTCAATTGAAATGCCTTAGCATTAATCCTTGCATCTATCTTTTCCTTTTGTAAAGCAGCTAGAGCCTTGGGAGCTTCTAAATCAGACCAATTAATTATATATGCATAAGCATTGTCATTATCGGCTAATTCTGTTTTATTAAAACTAGGCCTAACTTTGGTTGGATTTATTTTTGATGTCGATGCTATTCCATTCAATCCATATGCATACGGCAGGGACCAAGCCGTAATATCATAAGTCACAGAATCCTCTACCATTGTCTCTGGGTCAAAAAGCACCTGAGTTAATACAGATTTGGGTTGATAAGCAGATACTAATATATCTCCTGACTTTGCATTTATAGAGCCATTTTCTCTAGTATAATAAGATGTACCACTAATTTTTTTACTATTTGTAACTTCAGAATATTTAATATTCTGCTTGTCCAACAATTCACACAAAGCCTTTAATCTATTTCCAGTTACATCTTTTTGAATTAGGAATGATTTGTATTTTCCACGAGGATTATTAAATGATTTAGTCCAGAAATCTTTATAATTCGAGACCAAAGCTTCTGCATTTTTAGAACTGACTTCGATTGTGGAAAGAGATGTTGTAGTATGATGAGCAATTCTATCGGAAAGAGAAAGTATTTCTCCATTCTCCGTTTTTACAGCTCTTCCTCCTCTGCTACTTCCTCCTTGTTCATAAGTCATGCCTATGGCACCATTGAATACAGGGTATGTATCCCCGTAGCTAGGATATAATAAATCAAAAACCTCTTTAGTAAAATATAACCATCCTTCCTTGTCAAAATATTTAGCATGATTTTTCCCAATTGTAGTTTGGAAATCTCTTTGCCATTTGGTTATGTATTCATGATAAGGCTTGGCCGCTGGAGCAAAATAATATGGGCTTTCCTGACCCATTTCATGAAGATCAACATGCACTTGAGGTAACCATTCATTATACACTTTCATTCTTTGCTGACTCTCGACTTGTGTTTGCCACGCCCAGTCCCTATTAAGGTCAAAAAGATAATGATTAACTCTTCCTCCTGGCCAAGGCTCTTGATGTTCAGTATCATTAAGATCTGTATTCACAGCATCACCAGCTATATCTCTGACCCAATTCGTATATCTAGAATATCCATCAGGGTTAATTGATGGGTCAATTATCACCACCGTATTTTTGAGCCATTCTTTGGAATTACTATTATCTGGATTCACCAATTCCCACAAGATATTTGGAGCCGCTTCAGAACCTGCTGCTTCATTACCATGAACAGAACAACTGATCCATACTAAAGCTGGTGGATCATTAGATGTAAGATCACCGCTATCTTCCCCAGCCATTTTCATGTTATCAGCCTGGATGTCAGAAAGGTTCTCAATGTTTTCTTTATTGGAAACAAATGCCAGAATCAAAGGCCTTCCCTGATTAGTAGTTCCATACTGTCTTGTGGTAACCATATCACTATTCTCAGCAACATGTTTATAATAATTCACAAGTTGATGATGTGGTGTAAAGTGCTCTCCCCTTTTGTGCGGAAAAAACTCATCAGGAGGTTGTACTTGAGCCATTAAAAAGCTTCCAAGAACACCTAATAACAATGTAAGGATATATTTTTTCATTCGTGATCGTTTTGAATAATTGCAAATTCTATTCGATGTTAAGAAAATTTATGGGAAAAGGTAAAATAAAAACATGTGGATAAAATCTATAGCCTTGCACAAATGGAATAAAAAGTCTTCAGAAAAAGAGATATGGTATTCATAATGCCAGATAACTCGAGTGTCACATATTCACTATAACATTCATCGTCTCTATCTCCTATATATCTGTAGCCTTGCGTAAAAAT
>DKPS01000107.1 GCA_002471345.1 Saprospiraceae bacterium UBA7328 | reverse complement strand
CTTAAGAATAGCAAGGCTTCATTGATCCTTATATACTTTTCATATTCAAGAGACCATGATGATTTAGAAAGTGATTACCATCTTTTTGCGTCTCTAAGACTGAATGGTCAAGTAATTGAATCTTTAGTCTTTCAAATTTATAGAGAGAAATTGTGATTTATGAGGAAAGGAGAGTTGAATATAGAATTGTGGATATTGATGATCTTGCTATAAATTATGCAGATTTAAAAACCATGCAAAAGGTGAATATCCAAAGCTTGAAATCCGGTCTGTATTGGATTATTATCGGCACAAAGGATGACAAGTTTGAAATGCGACCATTTGTAAAAATGAAATAATTATCTGCTATGAATTTTTGGAATAGTTGATAGAATTGAGAGGCTAAAAATTAAACTTATGGGTTAATATATCCTTTCAAAGCTTCAATATACTTTTCGAATGCGAACAGACCTTGTGTTGTGATTTTTATGGATGTATTTGGATAGTTGTTGACGAAAGTTTTTTCCATTTCCATATATTTTGCTTCTTGGAGCTTTTTAATTTGGACACTTATGTTGCCTCCAGTTGCTTGAGTAACTTCTTTTATTCTTTTAAAATCTACCTTCCCTTCTGAAACGACAAGAGATATAATTGCTAGTCTAAGTTGAGAATGTAACAATGGGTCTAGGTCTTTATACATTTTGCCTTTGCTTATTGTCTTGGAGTAAGATGATTCCAGGAATAACGAATAATAATAGGGCGATGCCTGCTGCAACTAATGAATGATATTCCATTGGGATGTACAATGCTAAGTAGCAAACAATAACGGCGAGTAGCACCAGATACACGAAGCTTTTTTTCTTTAAACTAATGGCTGTTGTCATGGCAGCTACACAAAAAGGCAAGAAAATAAAAGTGGTAAAAGCACAATGAACTAGGTCTCTAAATACGAAGCCATTGAGCATTCCTAGAACACCTAAAATAACCAGGTAATGCCACTTCCATCCCAAACATCTTTATTCCCTCCCTTAGCAATAAATTTTTTTCGATCTAAATGACCAATGTAAGCTGAGTATATGAAAAGTGGTATCATGGTGAAAAGCCATGTTAAGCCATGAAGATTTCGCCATTGAGTTTGGAGAAGAATGAATTGAGCGATGCCAGCTATCATTATCCCAATGCCCCAAATCAGAATATTAGTGCCTTTTTCCTCATAGGTGACTCTCCTTCTATCCAATACGTTATTTATAAGTTCAAAGCTCTGCTCTGGTGTGAATCCTTTTTCCATGATAATAAAATTTGTAATCAAATATATGTAAATAAGTTTATAATATAAACTAAATGTAGTTTGACACAGTTTTAAGACCGTCTCATTTCTTATTGGAAGACACTAAAGATTCAAGAATTCATTTGGGCTTATCCTTTTGAGCTTTTGCCTTGGCCATCATTTGATCAAACATTTTATTGAGCTGAGACGATTCTACGAAAGGAATTTCAATGTTGCCAGGTGTCGGTTTGCTATCACCTGGTTGTATCATTCCAAATTGCTTAATGCTCACATAAAATGGAACCATTTGCTTTAGTGCAGGAGAAATCAACCAGAGATTTTGTAGTATAATATCTGCATATTCTTTAGGATCTTGCATAATATTAAAGGCCTGAGGAAGCCATAGATCAGAGTAGGATCTTTCTTCTTGTTGCACTCCTTCTCCTCTGAAATAGAATTTAAATTGTCTCCACTTAGCAGCAGCCAGTGTATTCTCATGAAAGAATAATACCCCTTCTCTGGGCGCTGTGTCACATCCACCAAAAAGAAGACAGCTTTGATCTACCCCGTCAATAGCTCTGTCTTTAGGTATATCAGCTTTTACAATGCTAGCTATAGTAGTGAAGATGTCATTTATAGCTACGATATCATTTGTTACTTGCTCTTCTTCTATTTTTCCTTCCCATTTCATCATCATTGGAGCACGAACTGCACCTTCATGCACATCACCAAGATATCCTCTATATGGCCCTGTATCTCCTACAGTAGGAAACAAAACTCGATCTGGTCCATTATCACTTGCATAAATAATCAAAGTGTTCTTTTCTATACCTGCATCCTTAATAGATTTAATTACTTGGCCTACCCTGTAGTCATGCTCTCTCATCATATCTGCATATTCACCATTTTGTGAGGACCCTTTAAAATCTGAATGTGGTACATAAGGGTGGTGCATCGCAGTCCAAGGTATATAGAGAAAGAAAGGATCATCATCATTCTTATGCTTTTCGATATAGTCGATAGATTTGTTTTGAATGATTTCGTCCATTAAAGGCCTCATGGCCATAGTATAAGGCTGATCTGGTTTTATACCATCTTCTTTTGTTCCTTCTAGAATATCAAATTTTTTAGTGTAAGCAGGATCATATCCTACTTTATCAAGCCACATGACATTACCGGTACTATTAGACAAGCCCCACCACTCATCAAACCCTTGATCAGTCGGGTATCTCCCTTCTTCTTTACCTAAATGCCACTTACCATATATAGCAGTGCTGTATCCTTTTTCCTTTAATATTTCTGCTAAAGTGACTTCCCATGAAGCGAGTCCTTGAGGAAGTCCTTGGATCGGAATGGCTCGAGTAGTACCTGACCTTATAGCATATCGGCCAGTCATCAACGCCGACCTGGAGGGAGTGCATTCTGCTTCTACATTGAAATTTGTAAATCTAATTCCTTCATCTGCTAATTGATCTAAGTTTGGTGTGGGAGCCGCCCTGATAATTCCGCCTCCATAACAACCAAAATCGCCAAACCCTATATTGTCCGATAGCATGAGGACGATGTTGGGACGATCCTGTCCAAATGAAGTTATTGAATAGGATATTAAGAGCATGAAAACAAAAGAAATAGACCGCATTGAAAAGTTTTTATTAATTAATTGGTTCATACCAAATCGGTGAACTCCAAGCTCGTTCCTGGATGGAGCTTGGCACATCGTCAGGAACTTCAACACCCAAGGAGACTGCATCAAACGTAGTCCATCTAGGTGTAGGAATTTCTAACACTCGTATATAGTAAAATGAGGAAAACTTTGGGTTAAAATCTGGATCACTCCAAAAAGTTTGAAGAGATATAGCCCCAATATCATTTGTGAAAGTGGCATTTTCAATATTTACAGTATTTCCCACAAGTGGTAAATTTCCCTCTGAATCCATACTTCTTCCTTCAGACCAAGCTACATCATATATTCTTTCATGAGTCTGTCCTTCTTGATCGATCCAACCTTTTATAACTTGTGCCCTATCCAAATTTGCTCCATCCACATCTTTTACTGCTGATATTAAGAATGAAGGGCTTACTTCTCCTTTTGATATTTGTGAGCCCATAGGTACTCCATTATGATAAGCTAAGGAATCCCATTTTTCATTATCAAAGTCAACATTTTGCCAGTCCTCAGATGCAAAAAACCTTAATTGAATCCTTGGCCCTGAAGTGGCATAGACTTCTTTTCTTTCAAGAGCTTCATATATAGATTCTCTTGTATTCTCTTTTGCCCATACCGCTGCTAATCCAGCAACTGATGTTTTTCTTGTGACTTCACCTCCTTTATCCTTTCTCAGCCTATGTTCTGCATTTATATCTTTTGTTCCTGATCTTCCAATATTATTGTTTTCTTCCACATTTGGACCTCCATTATGACTATCAGTGCTGCCTATGATACCAAACTGAAATGGATTCTGACCAAATTTTTGATGGATTGCTAATCCATTTTTAAATGCTTGCCTGACATAGGCTCCTTCTGTTTTTAACTTCTTTCTATTGTTTCCTTGTCCTAAGCTGTATTGATATACCTCGAAATCTGCAAACTCATCTTTGGGTGCTAAAAGTGGATGAGCCATAGATTGCCCCTTGATCTGAACCACTTCATTTACAGGTTCATTTCTAAGACGAGTTTCTATGTATTTGGCAGTGAGTTTGTCTCCATCAAAAGTATTGAGGGCATACATCCTTCCATCGCTGATATTAGCATTATGAGGAATTGCTAATAGTTCTACTCCTTGATTTCTTTGATTGGCCATCCATTCCCACAAATCTTCAGGATTTTGAGAATCAAATGAAGAAAAAGGAAGACCACTAACTTTTCCTCCTTTGAAGATTACATTGCGATGCAAGTTTTGAGCATATGGGGGCCCTGAAATTAATGACTTTAACACGGCTACAGAAGAAGTCCACTCATAGGCTGGGAAAGAGGTAAACTTTCCTGGTTCATAGTGAGCATCTGCTATCTCTACCATTTTTTTCCATGTGTATTGTAAGTTTTGCTTATCAATCAACTGTTTGTATGGCCAATTAGTAGCAATAGAAAATCTAAGTTTACGCGTAGCTTTTTTTGATTCATCATCATCTTTGCTTCTTATACTTTGCGCTAAATCCCAGTTATAAAGGGCGTTCCCTTCTTCCTGCATTTGCATTAGACCTCCCATATATTCAGCATGATCTGCTACCGCCATGAAGTCCAACGGCCTATTCATTTTCACCTCTTTTCCTGAGATATGTGGAATAGGTTCTCCTTTGGCAAATTTATATGCCTGATCAGGTGTCACTCTAACTTTTGCCATATAGGCATCAAAAGACCATCCAGTATGTACATGAAGGTCGCCGAAATATAAATTACGGGATTCACTATAATCTTCAGTTCTTCCATGGTGGACATTTGTTTCTATAAGATTTACATGATCTGATGCCTTTTCTTTTGAACATGAAAGAACAATGGCTGCGATGAATACAAGTAGATATAAATAAAACTTATTCATGTTAACAGGCTTCTTTCTTTATCGGATGTTTGCGAAAATAGTAAAAGTGGTCATAAGCGTTATGGCCCATTTCTCACATCAAATTGTTGTTGTTGCAACATTTGTTTAAATTTAAGACCGAATTCAAAAGATATCTATATGCATCCAAATATTGAATCCAATCCTATTATAGATCGACTTCCGTCAAAGCTCAAACAATACATCAAACCACAAAACTATGATCAATATACAGAAATGGATCAGGCAGTATGGAGATATGTGATGCGTAAAAATGTGAATCAGTTAAAAGAAGTAGCTCATGAATCTTATTTAGAAGGGCTAGAAAAAACGGGTATAACTATCGATAGAATTCCGAGTATGTATGGGATGAATAGAATATTACAGGAGATAGGTTGGGCAGCGGTGGCAGTAGATGGCCTTATCCCTTCTGACGCTTTTATGGAGTTTCAAGCTTATAATACTCTAGTGATTGCCTCTGATATAAGACAATACGAACATATCGAATATACACCTACACCTGACATAATACATGAATCAGCTGGGCATGCACCAATTTTAGCAAATAGAGAATATGCAGAATATCTGAGAAGGTTTGGACAAATAGGGAGTAAAGCCATTTCATCAGCATTGGATAATCAATTATATGAAGCTGTGCGTACACTTTCTATCTTAAAAGAAAGTACATCAGGCAATCCGGATGAAATTGAAAGAGCTGAGATTGATATAAAAGAATTGCAAAGTCAAATAACCGATCTCTCAGAAATGACTCAAATGAGAAATCTTCATTGGTGGACCGTAGAGTATGGTTTGATTGGCAGTATTAATAGTTATAAGCAATATGGTGCAGGATTATTATCGTCTATTGGAGAAAGTAAGTGGTGTATGTCTGATCAAGTGAAAAAGTTACCTTATAATATAGATGCTGCTCAGCAGAATTTCGATGTAACTAAACCACAACCTCTACTTTTTGTTACCCCAGATTTTGCTCATTTGAATCAAGTTTTAGAAGAATTTGCAAATACTTTATCCGTAAGGAAAGGAGGACGAAAAGGACTTGTTCAGTTAATAGAATCAAAAAGTCTGGGAACGATAGAATTGAGTACTGGGTTACAAATAAGCGGCATTTTTGACCGTATTATTACATCAGATCGATCTCGAAGTGAAGTGGTGTATTTCCAAACCACCGGAAATACTGCATTGGCTAATAGAGATAAGGAAATCACTGGACATGGCAGAGTTGATCATTCTATGGGAATTGGCTCTCCACTAGGGTATCTTAAAGGTTATAATCTTGCAATAGAAGACATGTCTCCAAGAGATCTTATTGCTTATGGGATTTATGAAAACAAAAGAAAAAAACTTGAATTTGAAGGAGGAGTTTCTGTTGAAGGCAGAATAGTTACTGGAGCGAGAAACCTTCATGGTAAAATTCAAACTATATATCTTGACAATTGTACAGTAAGATATCAGGATGAGGTATTGTATACTCCAGATATGGGTACCTATTGTCTTGCTGTTGGGAAAGACATCGTTTCTGCATTTGCTGGTCCAGCAGATGACGATTCTTTTGACCTAATCACCCATAAAATTTCCGAAGAAAACTCTAAAATCGAAATTCAGGAAGAAAGAAAATCAATGATCTCATTGTTCAAGGAAGTAAAATTACTATCCGAAGAAAAGAATGTATCTCCCATAGCTCTCAAAGAATTATATCAAAAAGCAATAGTTGATCACGCAGACCATTGGCTTCTATTTTTAGAATTATTTGAACTGGCTCATAGTTCACAATATGAGACTTTGGCTGTACTAGTCAAAAATCACCTGCTCGACCTAGGTGATCGAAATAATCAAGTTATAGGCCTTATAAAAGAGGGAATCGAACTGGTGCTAAATAATGATAAAATTGTCGCCTAAATGTAAATGATTCAATTTTCTGAATGCACTAATATTAATCACATCAATTAGTATTCTAAAGACATTGGCTGGAAGCCGCAGATAAGCCTTTTATTACCTGTAGAGAACATTTCGATATAATTATTCAGCTCTTATCAATTCTAATGTATTGTGGATGCATCAACTACACTATATTTAGATTCTATTATTCAAAATCTTCATGAACTTCAAAAATTTTATTCCCTTTCTCATTTTGCTAGTGAACTCATGTGCTTTCAAGTCTAATAGTACTATTATGGTCAATGACACCGAACGCGATTATACCATTCATCTTCCTAATTCATATTCTAAACACAAAACGCCTTATCCAATACTTTTTGTACTTCACGGTAATCCTTCTAAGTCTTGGCAGATGAAACTTTATACTGGAATGAATGCTACTAGTGATACGAATGAATTTATAGTGGTCTATCCAGATGCTACAGATAATCGTTGGTATTTTTTAGATAAAAAAATAGTCCATAATGAATTAGAATATTTCCGTTTTCTTCTCGATGATCTAAAACGGCAATATAACATTGATGCTTCTAAAATATATGTTTCGGGAATGTCAGGTGGTGGAATATTTTCTTTGATTTTAACTCAAGTTTTTCCTGATGAAATTGCTGCTGTTTGTGTTGTGGCAGGTAATATGATAAAATTGAATCAGTTTCCAGTCCCAATAAACAGCACAGCTATGCCATTGATGCTTATTCATGGTACTTCAGACTACATATATGAAGGAACAGAAAGTCTGCTTTCAGTCCAAGAAACATTGGACTATTGGATTAAGGTAAATAATTGTAACTCCAATCCAGTCACCACCCTGTTACCAGATGTGAATAAAAAGGATAAATCTTTTGTCACGACATTGCAGTATCCATGTAAGGATCATAATGATATCTTATTTTATAAAATTGACAATGGAGGCCATCATTGGCCCAATTCGAAGTTCAATGCGAATAAATTTGTCAAAAGAGACCTTGGTGAATTAAATAAAGATTTTGATACCAATCAGGAGATATGGAACTTCGTATCTAGACATGAAGTTCATTAGATTTAAAAATTTATCAGTTCTTATTGAGTCAATTCGGATTTACTACGTTTTCTTTTGAGAATCTAACTCACTCACCAACTCATTCCAAGGTTTGACATTCCATTCTTTTACCATTCCATTTAAAACGTAAGGATCTGACTTGGCAAAATTTTCCGCTACCCTAGGACTGTCGCTCAAAAAAACGAGTAAAGCTTGACTAGCTGGAGATCCAAGAGCCCCACCCATAACTAGATCACCACTTTTAGCATATTTCCTTACATAATCAAAATGTAATGATCTATATGGCTTTCGTTTTTCTTCATAATTTGCAATTGTCGTATATGTCAAAACTTGATAAAGCATAAAAAGATATATTAATAATGAAAATCAATGTAAGAAAACTACCTCGATTTCCTCTAGCGCACTAAAAAAATTGTAGGTGCAAAATGATTTGGTCTAGTGTAAAAGACTAAATATTTAGTTACTTACTCGTGAGAAAAACCAATGCTTATTTATTCCATATTGAGATAGCTCTTGTATAAGCTTTTTGATATGAATTGAAAACATCTTTTATGAATAGCGACGAATATCCAAAGCCGGAAACAAAGCCTGATGGTGGATTATCATCATCTTCAACTATTACAGAAAAATCTAAAAGACTCAATAGATTATAGTCATAACGATCCAAAAGACCCATTTCTCATCTTCGATGGGCTTCAAAATGACTTTTCTCATGAATTGACTTTCTTCTATTAAGAAGAAAGGATTTTTGAAATAACACCAGACTAAGTGAATAATTAAAATCCTTTTGGTGATCGGTATTTTAATTATCAGGTAGCATTAAAAGCAGACCTTTTTAGCTATAGAGACAAAATTGTACAGCTATCAAATGATAGTCTCTTGACTACAGCTCTAGTTTTTCAGTTTCACAATTTGTATAAGCTAGAATAGGGTGCATATATTATTAATTCATAATATCATTCATCAGCAATAACTCTTGCGGAAGAATATCTGTCTACACTAAATCAGAGATGTCTGGTTGAGAGAATTTCTTTTCTGTTCCCCAATTATGATTTAATATGTTATCCCATCCTGTATGAACTTTTGTCCATAGTACAGGCCCATTGTATATGGCATTATTAAAATTACGATAGAGGTAGTTGTATTCATCGTCTTGCATGTAGATCTCCTTATCTATTGCATTCCTTAATTTTTTCCAAAGAGTCTTATCTCCAAATTCTTTAGCAGCCATCATTCCTGTCATTGTTGCTAGAGGAGATGCACCAGCCTCAGGATCTTCTTTAACATAGGCAAATGGTCCTATCTCTTTGGTAAAATGCTCTTTCCAAATAGGGTAGAGGCTTTCATTGTATTCTGGCTCAAATGTTCTTAAGAAGGCCATTGTCCATGCATTGGTATATCCAGAGAGCATCGGATTACAAAAGCGCATATTAGATTGATACATTTTAAGGTAGAATCCAAAATCTTCATCTGTCATTTTTTCTTTGATAAAATCTATAGTCCATTGTGCCTCTATATCGGCGTAGGTTGTTCCGTACAGTTTATCATAGATTTTAAGACTCATTAGGCTTATCGAGTTACACTGAGCAAAATACCTGCCTGGTTCGCAGTCTGCTCCTTCGTGTTTTCCTTCAGTATGATGTTTCCTCATTTCAGTGACGATCTTATCAGTTAGCCATGTGAATTCCCTACTGTATTTTTCACTTCCTGTCATGAGCTGGAAGAGACCATACATCAGATTTAGATGTCCTTTGTACATGATATTTCCTTCACTTATTGGGTCATCGCCCATCCCGTATTCAGTCCAGTCGCCCCATACCTTTTTAGATTTCATTTTGTCTATCATATGGTCTAGTGTTAACTTTGCTCTGTCGGCATAATTATCATCTATCATTGCAATAGAAGGCATTGCATATGCTGAAAATGCTATACCATATCGCCAAAGTAACTGTGCTTCTGGATCCCAACCTCTGAATTCATCACCAGTAAAACTCAGGTGTTCGTACATCTTGAAAATGTAATTGAATTGTCCTATTTCATCCTTTTGTAAGTTTCTTTCACCAACGGGTTTGAAATAGTTTTCAGCATTAGAATGCCCTTTTGGCCAAAACTTGAAATAACCAATTGTAGTAGCAATCAGAAGAATAATTAATGACCATTTTATAATTCGTTTCATAATTCAAATATATCTAAGAGAAGGGTTGAAAATTCACTAATTACATATTGTTTCCATCAATAAATCACAAAACCATAATGAAATAGGTATTGACTCCATTTTTACCTTATTGTGAATAAAATATGTTCAATTTAGCCCAATCATAAATATTCAAACAAGCTCTACTATAATAAAGTAGTGAAATTGAACTGTTTTCAAAGAGAGAGCTCTCGTTTTATTACTTTTCAGAATGAAGTTGAAAGTAAAGCAGTTCTTAACCTGGAATTCTCTGTTCCTCTTTGTAGTCCTATCTATTTTTCAGTTCTCTTGCAATGAATCAGAACCTAAGGAAATTGCTGAATTCATTTATCATAACGGAAGCATTATCACGATGTCAGGAAAGTCTCCGGAATATGTGGAAGCAGTAGCGACTATTGGAAAGGAGATAGTTGCATTAGGCAAATTTGATGAAGTGAAAAAATTAGAAAGTGATTCTACAGTTTTAGTTGACCTTAATGGCACTACATTGCTCCCTGGGTTCATCGATTCTCACCTCCATCCTATGTTGGCCACAATACTAATACAGACTAATATTATTGCTTTTAATGATTGGAAATTACCACATGGGTTTTTCAAAGGGGTTAGAGATGGAGATTCTTATCTAAAAAAACTTAGAAGTGCTGTAGCAAATCATAAACCTAAAGATGAGCCATTCATTTCTTGGGGGTACCATCACCTGTTTCATGGTGAAGTAGACAAAGATATTTTAGACAAATTATTCCCAGATGTACCTGTAATCATTTGGCAATATTCATTTCATGAAGTAAGAATGAATTCTGCTGCTATTGAACTCTTAGATATTGATTACAAAGCAGCCATGCTGCATCATCAAGTGGATATGATGAGAGGCAGATTTTACGAAACAGGAATGGCAGAAATGGTGGCTCCTAAATTGCTTCCCTACATTCTTAGTCCAAAAGGTGCAGCAGAAGGTATGATCCTCACTGCTAAAGCCATTCAGAATGGAGGAGTGACTACAGTAGGAGATATGGCCATGCCGCTTATTGACTTTGATTTAGAATTAAGATTGCTGAAAGGAATTCTAGATAATGAAACTATTCCATTCAGAACTTATTTAATACCCAATGCTCGACTGTTTGCGAACTCTTCTGAAAAACTTCAGGCAGCATTCTCGATAATTGATAGCCTAGATGTCTACAATTCAGAAAAAGTTCAATTTGTAAAACAAGTCAAACTACTTGCTGATGGAGCCTTCTATGCACAGCTGATGCAAATGAAAGAACCTTACCTAGATGGACATGAAGGAGAATGGCTCACAGAACCCGAGGAATTAGAAAAATATGCTGATTTCTTTTGGAAAAGAGACTATAGAATTCACGTGCATGCTAATGGAGATAAAGGAGTTGAAAAGACATTAGAAACATTAGAAAAATTGCAAAGGGATAATCCAAAAGAAGATCATAGATTTACTTTTCATCACTTGGGTTATACTGATAAAGACCAAGTTCAAAGGATGGCAACATTGGGAGCTCATGCCAGTATTCAACCGTACTACGTCTATGCATTGAGCAGTAAATATTCAGAAACAGGATTGGGCAAAGAACGAGCCCAGAATATTTCACCCGTTGGCTATCTAATTGATAATGATATAGTTACATGCTTTCATTCTGATTTTTTTATGGCTCCAGCTGACCCTCTTACTCTAATGTGGGTCGCTGTGAATCGTAAATCAATAGATGGAAAAACGTTTGGAAGAGAATTGAGAGTAAGTCCTTGGGAGGCATTAAAAGCAGTGACTATTAATGGTGCGTTTCATTTAAATCAAGAACATCATATTGGATCCATTGAAATAGGGAAAAAGGCGGATTTTGTAATTTTGGATAAAGATCCGTTAAAAGTAGATGCTGAGGATATTGGGGATATAAAGGTGCTTAAAACTGTATATGAAGGAAGAGCATTTCCTCAATAGGCCTAGTGATTCAAAAGGTCATTTTTCTTTTTTTGTAGATAGTTCTTTTCGGCTTCATTCGTCACTGATGATATGGCTTCCAATAAACATTCGATAGCTCTCGGCAGATCTCCAGTATTTTGAAAATATTCAGCTTTTGTACCGTAGAAAAGATATTTGCGCTGCTCCAATATATTTGGGTTGATAGAGTCTAATATGTGCTTTGCCTCTTCGAAATTCTTCAATTGAATTAATACGAAAGCTATATTTAAATTGGTCAGCGGGGATGGAGTTTTCTTTATTAATATTTTCAATAAAGCCAATATTTTATTCCAGTTGGTTTTGTCAAATGTAGAAGTGTCTAAATGCTCTATAGCTATGGCGCCTTCTACATGATAAGCGCAATAATCACTATACGATAATGACTTGTACATCGCTTCTCTGCCCAATTCGATGAGGGGCTTGTACCATCTAGATCTATCTTGATTTTTTAAATCTATGATCTGACCTTTTGCGTCTTGTTTGCTCTCTAATCTAGAGGACTGAAAACAAAGCAGTGCAAATAGTGCATATCCTGCACCATTGCGTAATGATTCTTTTTTAAGTATCATTTGATTCAGCCTCATCGCTTCACCACATAGATCTGATCGGATGAGGTACTTCTGATTATTAGAATGAAAACCTTCATTAAATATCAGATAGATTACCTCAAAAACACTGTCTAATCTGGATTGAAGTTTGGATCCAGCGGGAATGGTAAAGCTTATATTTTCATTTTTAATTGTTTTCCGGGCTCTCTGCAATCTTTTCTTAATAGTATCTTCTTTAAGAAGTAGCGCAGATGCTATCTCCTTAATACTAAACCCGGCAATAGATTTTAGCGCGAATGCAATCCGATCTTTAGAGTCGAGAATAGGGTGACATGCAGTGAAAATCATTCTCAGTTGACTATCCTCAATTTCATCTTCCAGGAAAAGCTCTTCTATTGCTTGAGACTCTGAATGTTGCTCTAATCTTTCTACTCTGTTATTTTCTGATTTAATTTTTCTGAGAAGATCAATTACTCTGTTTTTAGCGGCGGCTGTTAACCATGCTTCTGGGTTTTCAGGTATTTGATTTCGCCATTTGATCATGGCTTTTATGAAAATGTCTTGTACCGCGTCTTCAATGGTCTCTAAATGAGGAAGGCCAAAGATATTAGTCAAAATAGAGACCATCTTTCCGTATTGATGACGAAAAAGATGGTCTATGATTTGATTCTCCATTACTGCTCAAACACCATTATCTCTCTGATTTCTACGGTTCCACCCAGATCATAATCAGGGTATCCCTCAGCAATTTTTGTTGCTCCTTCTAAATCTTCGGCAGAGACAACATAATAGCCACCTACAAGTTCTTTCAGTTCTGTAGAATTCGTATCGGTAAGTGTTCGATCTGGTCCTGTGACTCTCCTTACTTCTGCAGTCAATGCATGTCCACCTTTGGTCACTCCGTCCTTTGTCATCTGATCATTCCAAGCAAACCATTTACCCATTCTTTGTTGCATGTCTTCAGGAGATAATCCTAGATCACCATAGTCTTCACTAATAAAAATTAACATAAAATCTTTCATTATTCTTTTGTTTGTTTTATTAAATATTTTAAATCTGTTGCCAACCCCATTCTCCTATAACTCCTCCCATGAGCATTAATGAAATTGCCCAAAAACCAATATTCACCCAGAAATATTTGGCACTTTTTCTTTCGAATATGACAACATAACCTAATACAGGGAGGACAAATGCAATGGTCCCAGACTTAAGTCCATGGAACATTCCGTGCGCAAATCCCAGTTCATTAGTGCCATACTCGTCCATAAAAGCCTTAGCTGTCCCTGAACTCACAGCTTCAAAGTCACCAGCTAGGATGCCAAGTATTCCTGACTGATGTACGCATACCAGATAAAGCCCAAAGGCAATGAGGACGTTAAGTAAGATGCTTAAGAACAATTTAAATGGTGATACTTTTATTGCAGTTTGTTCATCAGTAAGACCGACAATCTTTTGCCAATTATCTCCACCGAATACTTTTGGATGATACCAAATGAAGGCAACTAAAAAAGGAATCAATCCACATGCAAGAATTGTGTAGAAATTAGGTAACATAAATTTTAAATTTTCATTTTTTAAAATATGAAGTGATATTTATGTCTAAGACGTCTGATGATTTTCAAAGGCAATAAAAGATGTTTTTTATCACTTCAATAAATCTAACCCATTTCCATCATTTCAAAGACTCCAATTGAGGCATCATCCGACCATGATAAATGTGGATGGTTTTTAAAAATGGATTTTACTTCTTCTATGCTTTTGCCCTGTACTATTGAATACCCTCCAATATTTTGATTGCTCAACTGCCATTTTTATTTGACCTCACAACTTCGCCATTCGATAAAGGGGCTCCTAGGTCGGAAATGTTTTTTTCATATTGTGAATTCCAAGCCATCCAAGGCTCCATCATTTTGGCTTGATCTTCTGGAGACATAGTTTCCATTTTAGCATCTGACTCGGCAGAGGCGAAATAAATTACAATGTACTTTTTCATGTTTTATTTTTTAAATGATATAATATACCTTCATTACGAAGCTGATATTCTAGAGGGGGACAGATATTAGAAAATTATTCAGAAATTTCACTTCATTGCATAATTCTTGGATTGATTGTGAATGTAGATCTGCGGTCAGTTGTATGTCGCAATTGATTAATCAAAACAACCATGTTAGGTATCCAGTAGGGTGCTCCCTACTTGTTCTTATTTTTCTTTTTAATACGGAAATTCTGCCATTATCTACCTCATGAAAAAAATGAGAAAACTTCTATTCTTAAAGGAGTTAATTATTCAATTCAAAAAGTCTTTAGGGCATAATCAGATTGTTGTGATTTGTTTTGGTTTCTATAAATTTTTAAATGCACAGGAACTCGATACTATTTCATTCCATATGAAGAGGCATGTTGTAGAAAACATTTTTGCTATATCTTCCGATCAAGATGGCTTCATTTGGTTGGCGACTTGATATGATATATTTAGTTTTTATGGTCAGGAATTTATTGGACTATAGCGTATAAATTTTTATTCTTAAAAATAATGGCATAGGATTTTTGGAATACTTGAATTGAATTAATTGGTTTGAAAATATTTACATAATACGATACATACAGCCCAATTGATCAAATTTTTTATAGATTACTTTAATAAGTCAAAATCATGAAAAAAAGTAGAAGACAATTTCTTGGAATGACCGCCGCAATGGGGTTAGCTCCAACAATTAAAGCGAATTCTGTTCAAAACCTATTCAAATCAAATCAGGTTGAAAAGAAATTAAAAATCTTAATCCTAGGAGGCACTAGTTTCTTAGGCCCTCATCAGATATCATATGCACTCAATAGAGGGCATGAGGTGTCCATTTTCACTAGAGGGAAAACAATCCCCAAAATTCATGAAGATCTCTTTTCCAAAGTAGAAAAATTAGTAGGAGACAGAGAAAATGATTTAGAGTCCTTAAGAAATAGAAAATGGGATGTGGTTATTGACAATTCGGGACGCAAAACGAAATGGACGGAGGACACTGCTCAGTTGTTGAAAGATCATGTAGATTATTACATGTATACTTCTTCAATAAGTGTATACTATCCATTTGTAGGTAATGATTTTTCCGAGAGTCGATCACTGGTTACTGAGATTCCAAAAGATGTGTCAGCGCAAGATAAGCCGACCTATGAATATGGTGTGATGAAAGCGATGTCGGAGATAGCCACAATCGATGCTTTTGGTGCTGATAGATCTTTGATAGTAAGGCCGACACTAATAGTGGGTCCTGGAGATCGAACGGATCGATTTCCTTATTGGTTAGCAAGGATAGAAAAAGGAGGAGATATCATTATTCCGGGTGGTAGGGATGAAGTAGTGCAGTATATAGATGTAAGAGATTTAGCTGAGTGGATGATTAGATTGTTAGAAAATAAGACTGCTGGTACATACAATGGATCTGGGCCGGCTTTTGATATGACTACGAATGCATTTGTACATGGAATTCATGCCAGTTACAATTCATCTGTAAATTATGTGCAGATCGACGATCTAGATTTTCTACAAGAAAATAGTGTCATTGGAATTCAGCCATGGGTCATCCAATTGCCGCAATATGCAGGCATGTCAAAAAGCGATAACGATAAAGCAATTTCTGCTGATCTTCAATTTAGACCTTTGTCAGAAACTGTAAAGGCCACAAGGGAATGGTGGTATTCCGATGCAGTCACTCAAGAAAGACGAGATAATATATTGACTAGTGAAAGGTCTTTTATGAACAGCGAGAAAGGGATTTTGGAGAAATGGTATAGACGAAAGAATTAGTCATTTTAGTCAAGTCCACTCTTTATATGATAAGAATAAAGTGGTTTTGGTATAACCTGTTTTTATATTCAAAACTCTAGAGATGAATTTTTTTTAAGAAAATGAAACTTTATTGTGTAAGAGGCCGTTAAGTTCATTGAGGTAGAGATGTTAAGTTGATATCTCACCTATTTAATATTATATTTTTATAAACAATGAGTAACGGTACAGTTAAATTTTTCAACGAAGGCAAAGGATTCGGTTTTATCACACCAGATGATGGTGGAAAGGATGTTTTTGTTCACGTAAAGGGACTAAGATGCGATACACTCGCAGAAGGAAACAAAGTTTCATATGATGTAGAGGAAGGACCCAAAGGATTAAATGCAGTTAATGTCACATTGGCATAACGGAGCATTTCAATTCTGAAATTATAGAAGCCCGTCGATTTATCGACGGGCTTTTTTATTTTAAGGTCATTCCTAAATTGGCAGATTTTGAGGCATTTGAGGAGTAGGCCATAGACGAATTGATAGGTTGTTAATTGTGATAGAATCAAATACTAATAATTAAGGGATATTAAATAATCATAGAGCTCTTAC
Source organism: Saprospiraceae bacterium UBA7328 (assembly GCA_002471345.1). Lineage (GTDB taxonomy): Bacteria > Bacteroidota > Bacteroidia > Chitinophagales > Saprospiraceae > UBA7328. The sequence goes on along the minus strand of DKPS01000107.1, from coordinate 27,197 downwards.
AGGTCTTTGATTTAGAAAACAACAATTAGGGTATATCCTCTTGCTATGTTCTATTTTATTACGTTCATGAAGTGTAAAGCTCAATTAGTGGAAAAGAAGAACTATGAAGAATTTTGTACTTGTAATTATGCTAACCGTATTGGTCTCATTTAATAATAAGGATCAACACAGACCTCAAGTCAATGAAAATTTAGAAGAAGAGAATCAATTTGATCGAAGTTCATTTATAGGCCAGGATTATATTTTAGATGATCAACATTCGTACATAGGATTTAGAATTAAATATTTCGGATTCAGCCCTGTACGAGGTCGATTTAATGATTTTAATGGCACTTTATTTTATAGCCCTTCTAGCATTGTAAATCTATCTGTTACAGTCGCTATTGACGTGAACAGTATTAATACTGGTAATGAGAGAAGAGATGATGACCTCAAACGCGAAGGAACTTGGTTTGATGCAACAACTTTTCCTAAAATTCTATTTAAAAGCAAAGAGGTGGTTGCTAAGTCTGATGATGAATTTGACTTGAAAGGGATCCTTATCATTAAAGGAATGTCAAAAGAAGTAACCATTTCATTTGAGAGGCCTACAGATTTGAGTAAGGACTGGGCTGGTAATGATCAAGTAGATTTTTCAGGAAAACTGATAATCAATCGACAGGACTTTGAAATTTTCGGTAGTGATTTTTGGAACTCAGTCATGGAAAATGGCTTGACACAACTTTCTGATGAAGTTGAAATTGAGCTAGACATACATTGTCGAAAAGCAGATTACCAATTTAGATATGATAGAGCAGATTCAGCAGATGTCAGGAAAACTCGACTTGATATGATAAAAGAACAAGGCATTGAACTTGGACTTGAAAACATAGATGGATTATTCAAAGATGATAAGTTGTCCTCAGGAATACTTTCGACTATTGGTCATACTTTGAACACTTGGAAAATGCATGATGAAGCTGCACATGTGTTCATAAAAAGAAAGGAATATTATCCAGAAAAATCAACATCATGGAATCAATTGGGGATAACAGAGTTGTACAAAAATGATTTAAGTCAAGCTCAGATAAATTTCGAATCTATGCTGTATGAAGACTCAAATAATACTCAGGCTTTAGAATATATCAAGTTAATTGGGAAGGTATAAATGACCACTGAGGTAGAATAAAGAAGTATTATGCATCATCGTTATCTTGCTACAAGTCGAAACCATTCAAGTATTAAATTGAATGGCTGAGAAAAGAAATAGAGATGTTTATATATAAGTTACTAGAGAAGAATGCGAACATCCATATCGATAAATGAGGCTCGTAAGCTCATCCTGTTATCACAAGGGTTACCCCCAGTGGCACCTAAAGGAAAAGCTATAGATGCTACATTATCTGCTTTAGAAGATACAGGGTATGCTCAAATAGATACCATTTCAGTTATTCAAAGGGCACATCATCATACACTATGGAATCGTAATCCAAGATATAGAAATGCTCACTTGGATCAATTGGTTTTAGAAAAAAGGTATTTGAATATTGGTCTCATGCAGCGGCATATCTTCCTATGAGAGATTTTCGATTCACATTACCTCGAAAACATCAAATTAAAAATAAAATTCAGAAGCATTGGTATGAGAGAAATGATACCCTCATCAATGAAGTGCTAAGTAGGATAAAAAGTGAAGGCCCTTTAATGGCTAAGGATTTTGAAGGCGATGGAAAAAAGAAAGCCGTATGGGAACTCAAACCCAATAAGCAAGCTCTAGAATACTTATTTATGCAGGGAGACATGATGATATCCTCTCGTCAAAAATTCCATAAAGTATATGATCTAACTGAGAGAGTGCTACATCCAGATGTCAATTTTCAAATGCCTAGCAAAGAAGAATATTCTAGATTTTTGATTAAAAGATATTTGGCGGCTAATGGGTTGGGAAAGATCTCTGAGATCACTTATTTACAAAAGAAAGGAAAGGTATTGATTTCAGATACACTCGACGAAATGATCCATTCTGGAGAATTGATTCAGATTAGAGTGAAAGGACAAACTTACTATGCTCTGCCAAGATCCTTAGAATTACTCAATAATTCATTGAGTAGAAGCAAGCTCAAAATATTATCACCATTTGATAATCTCCTTATTCAGAGAAAAAGAACTAAGGAGTTATTTGGATTCGATTATTTGCTTGAATGTTATGTGCCAGGCCCAAAACGTAAATTTGGTTATTTCGTACTCCCCATATTATGGAAAGGTAATTTAGTGGCACGCATGGATTGTAAAGCAGAAAGGAAGACATCAGTATTTCGTATTCATTCACTTTCAGTGGAAAAAGCAGTCAGAGATGTGGATTCTTTTTCAAATGCTTTAGAAAAGGAGTTAAAGGCTTTTATGACATTTAATGGTTGTGAAAGCATAGAGTGGCATGAATACATTCCTTCTCATTTTCAATAAGTTTAAGAACAAAGAAATGAACATCAATCTAGTCTGATATCTCCCATCCAAGAGACTTAAATATTATTATTCAATTTTGTCTAATACTAATTTCAGAGCCACAATTAATATATTGGCCTTTGAATGATTTATGAAATTAAAAGAATCATTATAAAGCAATGGTCCTGTATAGGTATATTTACTATCGTAATTATTCTCATATTCAAAACATAATAATGAAATTTTAAGTTTCTGTTTGGCCAATGAGGGACTTTTTTGAAATAATACGAAGCGAATCTCATTGATAATCAAACAACTCCCTAAATCAATACCATGAATGAATATAGTCTCGCAATCTCATTTATAATTTCAGTTTTAGCCCTTAAAGTTGTGGCTTTTATTCTAGGATACAAAATTGTCAAATTGGGCCATGATACGTTAGTACGTGGGGTTTCAGGAGAGCTTGATTTTGGATTCTCTGGAAGTATAATTGGGGCTAAGCTTAAATCGGCAAGTCCAGGAGCTTTCTTCGTATTGATGGGTTCAGCAATTATTTTATGGGGCCTTACCGTTGAGAAGCCATTTAGTTATGACAATGTGCGCACAGAAAAAACGTCAGAACCATTAATAGATACCCTCTTAAATAAACCGCCATTATATAATTTTGATAAGTAGGTAATGCATAAATTTTACATTTCTATATTATTGTCATTTATATTTATTTCGAGTGTATTATCTCAAGAAAACAATGCTACTGCCTTAATTAAGGGTTATGAGGAAGCCTATAATAGAGCAAATACTAAACAGGAAATTAAGGCAGCACAGAAGTATTTGTTAAAGGCATTTGAATATGATCCAGATTCAAAGAAAATTCTCGTATACCTCATAACTTCATACGAATACATTGAGGAGTATGAACAAGCACTGAAATGGATTGAAATAATGAAAAAGACCAATCATGATCTTGATAAGTATGATATATCCCCAATTGAATTCTTGTGCAAAGAAAAAGTTAGAGAAAAAAGACTTCTAGCTTCTAGATCCACTTCAACACAGGTGACCACAAATTTTAACTTTTCTCTTAAAAGCAGATATAGTTATAATAGAGAAGCCGAAATTTTTGATCGACTCCCTAATCGGTTAGAATATGCTTTAGAAAACGAATCTTCTAAAATTACTGAGAACCTAGATGAATTCTTCAATAAACCGGCTTATGTTAATTTCCCATTTATAGTATATAGTTTGGATGAACATGAGGCTATTGAACATTATCAAAAGGGTATTAAGGATTTTTATAGTTTCTTTAGGAGGTCCATTATTGATGAAGATCCAGAAAATTTTATTGTTGTTATTGTAGGTGAATCTCCAGATAAATTGGTTGACTTAACTAATGAAATTTACGACAATATTGGTTTCCAGAAATATGCCCCATTTCTCGGGTTCTTTAACCCACAGGACAATTTGATTATAGCAACTGGAGGACAAGTAGGCTATGGAACTCTATTACATGAAATGATGCATGCACTTTTGTATAGTCCAAAACAATCAAGTCTACCTATATGGAAAGATGAAGGATTTGCGAGCCTTTATGAACGCTCACAATGGGAAGGGAGTTTTCTTAGACCTCTTCCCAACTGGAGATTAGACCATTATCCTGGAACTGGTTTGACTGAACTTATAGCACTTATTGATTCCGGAGAACCCAGTATTTCAGATGTGCGAATGCTTCTGCTCTTCCTCGAAAACAAACAACTTTTGAAAGATTTTTATGATAAAACTAAAACTATTACTGTCAAAGAATATGTGACAAATAAAAATATTTCAAGTGCTGAATATGATCAATTTACCTCTCAGACTTTACAAGATTATAAAGCTGAATTATTAATGAATGATCGATTTCGTCCTAAAAATGAAAGAGAGATCAAATTCTTTCAAACTGTTTTAAGTACTACAATTAATCAGAATTTGGATATAGATGGCAAATGGGGTTCTCAATCTAAAAAGGCACTTCTAGAATTTCAAAAAAAATATAATCTAGACGTAGATGGTAAAATAGGTCCAAATACTAAGAAAAGAATGAATCACGTATATTTTGAAACCTTATTAAAAGATCAATAAGTATCTCTTCAAGAGCTACAGATTTCCCAAATTAAATATATGTCGCTTAGATTACTCCAGCTCATATTTAAATGACCAGTTGTGATTATTGTACCCAAATTCCTATCTTAAGTTTTTGTTGCCCCAATGTTTTAATCACCTTTCGTTAGAACCTATGAATAACACATCCATATTCAGCCTGAAATTGATATTCACAACTTGCTTGGTTCTAGGATCATTTATTGCCTTGAATGCACAATGCCTGGGAGCTTCTAGCCCACCTTGTGGACTCACACAGCCTTTCGAGATAACAAGTGGGGGTACATACTTGTATGAATTAGAAGCTAAGAAGGAGCCAGGTCCCAGCAAGTATGAATTTACATTTTATGTATACTCTAATCAGTCTCTTATTGTAAATATCTATGATGGAGACTGTGCTTTTATTGATGATTATAACCTACACTGGAAACTGTATCATGCCAGATTCCATATATGAAGAATTACTAGATTTTACCATAGAATTAGATTGTGATAACCCTTTATATTATGTTTCTATTGAACTAGTCGAAGCGTGCTTGTATCCGGCATACCTTTTTGTAGAGTGTTCGGGAAATATATCATGCGAAAAATTGGATTGCGATAATACATCGTTCTTATTTTGTGGTTCGGAAGTGTCAAGCACCACAAGAAATATAGAGGACAATGTGACCAGATACTGTGGTAACAATACAGGTTATACTGGTGGAGAAGTGGTATATACTATTATTCCAAGGATTTCCCAATCGTACACATTCGTTTTATCAGATGTAGCTCAGGGTGCCGATTTAGATATGTTTTTACTTAACTCTTGTGAACAGGAGGACTGTTTAGCTACGACTGATGGAAACTCTTCAGACGTGATTACATACTATCTCAATGTAAATAATACTTATTACCTAGTAGTGGATGCCGATGAAATAGAAGGGAACGGAAATAGCGATTTTGATCTCAAAGTTACTGGCTGTTGTTCAACACTTCCAGATACAGATAACAATTTTATAATTATACCTAAGAGTGAGAATACCCTGGCGCTCAAATTTATTGAAAATGGTAACCCTTTAGCATCAGGTGCAACAGATATTTCTTGGACTTTAGGTAATAGAAATATTAATCAAGTTTCATGTCCGGAAGGTTTTATTTATGATCCAATTACAGGTAATTGTTTTCATTGCATATCAGAAAGTTGTGATGAAGACAGGTTCATAGAGGTGACCACTGATAGTGAAAAATTAGAGCGTTTATGTGTAAGCTGGCAGAAAGAGGAAATAGGATTAACAATACCTCCTACCTTTCAATGCTATACACAATGCAAAGACATTTGCTTCCCCATTGATTATTCGTGTGATCTGATAAGTTTAGTACTTTCTGGCAATCCTGAAAATGATTATCAATTCTCAATACCGGATCAATATTATGTGTCCTCTTGGTTGCTTCATGATGGTGGCACACAAATTGAATTTCGTGATAATGACATTTCTAATAGAATTGTATTTGAAAATCTTGAAGAAGGCAAGGATTACGATGTCACTGTTGTATATAGAGCGAATCAATTTTTTGGGTGCTTTAAGGTTTGTACAAGGAGGTTTTGCATTGATCCAATTGGAGATGAAGGAGATACACCAGAAACAAATATATTTCTTCGGTTTTTAGATAATCAATCAGCAAATCTGTACAGGTACGAATTGAAACACGACTTGCCTGCAAATGCAGAAGTGGTCAACTGGCAATTTTATCCTGTAAATAAACCAGAAGAGGCTCAAAGAGTGGAAGGAAGCGATGAGTCAGTTGATTTGGATAAAAACAAAGGCGATGAGTATACCATATGTTTGAGCTTTGAAAAAGATGGTTGTGTACGCATTATTTGTGATAATTTTTGTCTTGATTTCCCATCTGATATGTGTACCAATAGCGATATAGTCTCCTGCTCATCAAACGAGCCATTTGTTACATCTGAACTCAAATGTGAAAAGGGGGAAGTAGATATCAAGGTTGAGCTTCCTAGTAACTATGAGATTGCATATTGGATAGATGATAGGGGTGAATGTTTCACATCAACATCTTATGATATTACAGTGTATGCGAGGGGAGAGAGAGGTGTTGATCAATTTTTGGACTGTTATTATCGCTCATGCGATACTTGTTGCATCTCAGTGGAGAGAATTCCAATCCCGTACTGCATTAAGTACTTGCCGTGTAATTCGACTTTATCAAGTACTCTGGATGGGCGTCCTAATGAATTCACCTTGGAAAATTTGAATTTAAATACCGTTTGTCAAGATCAGCTGTCGTCATGCACTTTTACTGGTGTGGACGAAATCATAGAATTTGAAAAAACTGGAGAGTCCTTTGTTCTTAATCTTCGTCATGGTGAAAATGGACTTTCTCTATTCGTTTTGGATAGTGCATTTAATGCTGTGAATGTTTTGGACGCAGATGGAGGCACAATATGCAAAGGTCAGAATGTGGATGCTGGAGGACTTGTAGTTCCTAACAATCAATCAGTAGGAGAAATCTTTACAGATATATATAGTCCATTGCCAAAAGGACAGTATTATGCTGTTATTCAAGGGGGATGTCTTGATTTTCAAAACTATGAAGATGATTATTCTTTGGAGTTGGTATGTGTGTGTCCAGCTGTTGAAATAGATTTTGGATTTGTTTTTAGCCCAGAGGGGGAAGTTGGTAATGAGATGAATTCTTGCGAAAGAAGCTTTACAGAAGGAACCGAAATTGAAGTAAAGATCTCTTTTGATGATTCATTATTCGATCTTATCAATTCAGATATTGACCGTGTGGAATTGTACATGAATGATCAACTTGTCTCAGGTCAGAGCAGTGGTGAATGGCTTATTCCCGATACATTGACATCTGGAACATATGAGTTAGAAATGCGATTAACTGATAAATGTGGGAACAACCTGGTAAAATCTTGTAGAATATTAATAAGTGAAAGTGTATGTGAGAGTGGCAATAATGCATATGCTAGAATAATGTATAGAGGAAGAGAAATAGCGGGGATGGTAGTGATGCCAGAAACCTCTGGGTATTACATGGTTAGTACTAGTGGTGAGGTTTTTACGTTTGGCGGAGCAAAGCATTTCGGTTCTGCCGAAGCAGATATTAGTGGAAATGAACAAATAACAGGGATGGCAGCCAAACCTGATGGGGAAGGGTATTGGTTGGTTAGTAATTCCGGAGTAGTCTACCCGTTTGGTAGCGCCTCATTTTATGGCCCCGATGCAACTCCTGTACTTCTTAATGGAGCCATTGTAGGAATAGCATCTACAGCTACAGGTGCTGGGTACTGGTTAATAAGTTCTGAAGGAAAGGTTTTTGCATTTGGTGATGCAGAACCTGTTCCTCAATTATCATTCTCCAATCAAGATTTTCAAATTGTCGAAGTCTATAATTTTGTAGAAGATGGTATTGCAATATGGGGAGCAGTGACTTTAAAAGGAGAAACCTATTCATATGGGAGGGATTTATTTTCTGAATTTCCTGGTATAAATTGTTCTAGAAATTTTCCGTTTTATGAATACCTTTCTTTTAAAGTCTATACCGTTGATGGAGACGTGACTGCCCGATTTGGTGGAGATGATTTTATTGTCAGTGGTGCTTATGATATTATTCATATTGGATTTCCGGAGCAAAACCCTGCAATTGATACTTTATCATTTATTAATTCTTGTGGAGAGGTATTAAATCAGACATGTTTAGTTCAATTCTTGCTCACTTCAAATGAACCATGTGATCAAACAGATGTCTGGTTCGATTTTGAGGGTGATCGTACATCTTCAAACTCTGCGTCATGTGTTATGACTTATACTGTTGGTCATGACCTGTCCGTAAAATTGGGAAGTGATAATATTAGCGCTATACAAAGTGCCACTTTGCATTTCAAGGGAGAAGAGTATTCTCCGGATGAAACCATACCAACATTCGAATGGACTAATATAGATACCAATATGGCTTTGGGGCATTATCCTATCAGCATGACAGTTTTAACATATTGTGAGGCTATAACCCGGGAATGTACTGTTGTAATTGCTCCTGAAGAAGAGCCTTGTACAGATCTCAATTTTTCAATAAATAATCAGATCCAATATCCCAATTCTAGTTCAGCTATTCGTGAAACAGAATGTGCAATTTATGATAGATTAGGAATCAAAGTTGATATTAGAGGCGCGGATATTGTTGATGTTTATTTGACTATAAAGGATAGTGAAACAAGGATTCCTATTTCGGTACAGAGTGATAGTAGTTATTTCTGGAATTCAAGTTCAATAGAGAGTGCAGATGTAAATGCACAAACTCAGACTGGTATTGAAGGAATTCCACTCACTTTATCATTCCTAAATAGATGTGGTGATTTAAGCCACCATTCTTGTTTATGGTTCAAATGGAGTTTACCAGGAACTCGTTGTCCTGATTCGGACCAAGCAGAGAAATCTTTTCCTCAGAAAGAGATATCAATCTGCCAAGAAACTTTTCAAGACTATAATTTTGGTGATGACAATTTTGACCAAGAAATAGGAACGGGACTCAGTACTTTTAAACAGACACCAACTTTTCATATAGGAGCAGGATTGAATTATAGGGTGAATTTTACTGGGGATTTTGATAGCAGTACTTCTTTTGATCTTGATGATTTCATGGGCTTTGATTCTGCCGCAATTAACTTTGGGGTAGGAGTCTTTGGTGAAATAGATCAGCCTATCAGAAGGTCTGGGGTTCTATCTTTCGCTACGGCTTATGGACTTGGATTGAGTTATGAAGCAGTGGATGACAGTGATTTTTTTGGATTTGGATATTCTTCTGAAAGAAAGAATTTTTACACAAGAATGAACATTGGGTGCTATTCTGAGGAATTAATGAACAATGTTCCGGTTGACTATTTAGGCCCTGTTGAGTCGGATGGATTCGCTGATATAATTGATGATAATCAATTTGTATTAAGAATAATGAGGTCTTTTTTCAAAGCACCGATAACTAAGTCAATTCAAGGTGACACTTTCAGGCTGAACTTTAAATTAATGATCTATCAAAATGAATGCCTTTCTGACCTTTGGTTTGAATATGAAGGAGGCGCTCAGGCCACTGATAATTGCGAATTAGTATATGAAGAAGGACATGATTTGTCTGTAAAAGTAGATGGAGACTACCTTCCGAATATTGAAGAGGTGTATCTGGAATATGGTGATCAAATATTAATTGATAATCAGGCTCCTTTTGAATGGACGGATATAGAAAAAAATATGTCGCCTGGCACTTACCCGATCAACATAACAGCTATTTCCTTTTGTAACGACACCATTAGAAGGTCATGCAATGTGGTGATCAATGCCGACCTTTGCGATTCTGATTTTTGGTTCATGTCTGACCAGGGCAGATCGAATGAGATGGATTGTGAGGTGTCTTATAAGGAAGGTGACGACATTTGGATCCATCTTGGTGGTAGTAACCTACCTTCTGTGAGTGAAGCCACACTCACATTTAGAGATCAAGAAATAACAGATAAAACTTATCCTTTTGAGTGGATAGACTATGAACGAAACCTGGCTCCTGGCCGATACCCAATATCGATTTCAATTATTGACACAAGTGGAAATAAATTTTTACAAGAATGTACTGTTGTAATTATGGATTGTGAAATGACTTTTGATGAGGGACATGATCTCTCATTAGCAGCAGGAGGTAATCAGGAGGATATAGTCGAAGCGACTCTATTCATTATGGATGAGGCATATTATGATTCAGTCGCACCATTTGAATGGTTAGATGTTGCGACTAATATGGCGATTGGGACCTATCCGATGAGCATGACGATAATAGATAATTGCGATAGTATTATCACTAAAGATTGTATAGTTACCGTAGAAGAAAGGATTTGTGGCTCAGAATATTGGTTTAATGTAGATGGAAATAGGCCTTCTAATGAGGACTGCGTGATGAGATATTCCGAGGGGCACGATCTGTCCTTGTTTGTGGGGGGAGAAAATACTAGGGATATAGAACAAGTCACATTTATATTTGGTTCTCAAGCTTTTGTAGATGTTGATTATCCTTTCAAATGGATACATGTGGACACAAATATGTCAATTGGTACCTCCAATGTGACTATGCTCATATCAACTAAATGCGGAACCAATCATGTAGTAGAATGTGAAGTCGTGATAGAGTCTAAGATGTGTGAAAATGACTATTATTTCGATTTTTTTGACAGTAATTCTTCAGATACATTGACGGTGTTCTATTCTGACGATCGAGTATACGAGAATGTTGATGTTCTTGAGTCTACTCAAGATGAGCTATTTGAATTCTTCAATGTAAAAGAGAATGATCAATCGTCAAGTGATGATGGACTGAAGGCAGAAGAACCCGAGGATAAAGATTCGGATTTAGACGGAAAGCCATCTGATGCAAAAAACAATTCAGTTCTGGATCAATTAAAAGTCGAACAAAACAAGCCGAATCCGTTTGATGACAGCACAATCTTGCGCTTTTATAATCCTGTCAGTAGTGACGTAGATATTCAGATTTTTGATGTTTCTGGTTTGGAAGTTCATTCTGAAGATGACTACTTTATTAAAGGATGGCACAATGTAATAATTGAATCGAAAGAACTTTCTGGTCCAGGAGTCTACTTTGTAGAATTGAACAATGGCAATGAAAGAATCAAAAGGAAAATGATTTCTATGTGAGATTGACCGGAGGAAAGGTCTATGCTACATGATTATTGGATGAACAGTTTCAAGATTAAAGATCAATTTTTGAATTTGCGCTATTTTTTATTCGCAAACCCATAGTGTAATGAAAGGCTTACTTCTTTTGAAGTAACAGATCTGATCATAGTGTAATATCTTATAAAACGCCCTGTCTTTTAATTGGAGATAAACGCTCTAATATCATTAGATAGTTTTATAAAATCAGGCTCATGTGTATACATCATATGCCCTCCTTCATAGTACTTCATTTCTATTTTCTTCCAATCTATGCCGTTACGAGAAAAAGTAAACTCAGCATCAAAGAAAGGGCATATTAAATCATAATAACCATTGGCTACCATAACTTTCATTTCAGTATTCCGTCTCATTGTTTCTGCTAACTTACTAGAAACACTGACAGCCGTAGGTTCCCAATATTGTTCTTTAGACACTGTTCTCCAATTCCACTTCCTACCTATTTCTCTATTTGAAGTCAAATATGGCCTGTCCATTTTGACGTTAAGGACTGATGCGAAATAATGATTTAGGGCTGAAGTATATGCCGAACTTATCTGATAACTGGAAGGGTCACCAAGATGTGGACCGTCAGATAATTGGTCAATTTCTTTCCCCATAAATCTTCCGTCTAATCTTCCAACAGCAAGACCTTGATCTGACAGTAATTCTTTTTGAAATCTAGGCATTAAAATTCTGAGGTTAGATTTTAAAATATACTCCTTGCTCAAGCTTGTGAAATAGCTCAACTTTTCAGCTGTTTTATTCTTGTCATCTTCAGTAACAAAAGATCCTTTGTACAGAATAGGTGCATATGAATTGTATGTAAAATTTCTACATTCTTCCACAAAGGATTCAAGTGTTTTCTCTTGACCAGCTTTTTTGTGATACCAAGCTGTAGCGGCCATGCTGGGTAAATAGGTCAAATAAGAAGTTATATTATGATGAGCTGATGTAGAACCTGCATAATCCAGAGCTTGGGATATAAGAATTAAGCCATTCAATGCCATATTTTGACCATTGCCCTCTAAAGCATTTGCCACTGCTGCAGCTCTAGTGGTCCCAAAACTTTCACCAGCAATATATTTTGGAGAAAACCATCGATTGTTATCTGTTATCCACTGTCTCATAAACATCGCAATGGATGCTGCATCTTCATTTAGTCCCCAGTAATCTTCGACTTTACCTTTGCCCACAACTCGACTGTATCCTGTACCAACAGGGTCTATAAAAACAATATCTGTAATGTCTAATAATCCATGATCGTTAGTCACTAAGTCATAAGGTGCTGCCCCGTCGTCTTCTTTAGCATCAGAGTTTACTTTTACTACTTCAGGGCCAAATAATCCCATGTGTAACCACATTGACGCCGACCCTGGGCCTCCATTAAAAACGAAAGTTATTGGACGCTTCTTTTGATTGGTCTCTCCTTCTTTGATATAGGCAACTGACCAGATTGATGCAACTGGCTCGTTGGACTTATTTTTTAAATATGTCTCAGATGCTATTGCTTTGTAGCTTATTTTTTTACCTCCATTTGTAACCTGATGATTGGTTATGAATGACTCAGGTTTTGGTATCGGTTTAGATTCTTCCTTTTTTTCTTGTGAAAAAATTGATCCTGATAGTAGTATCAAGGATAAAAGAATAATTACTTTTTTTGAAAAAATCATTTCTATTCTGTTAGTTGAATCTCTTAAATTTGGCTGAGATTTATATCATGCAATGTACGTTCTATAGATAGAATTGTTCTATCCATTTCTATAAATAACGGTCATTTTAATAGAGAATGGGTAAAATAGACAGTTGACGAGGAGAAGCAACTTTTCAAAGAATTTGAATTGAAATAAAAGAAATGGACATTGGGTGACTCAGATGACAAATTTTGAAACTTTAAACGGCCTTATGAAATACACTTTTGAATGGATGATTTTGGTTCTTATTCCCTTTTTGTGTTTGAATACATCATATGCTCAAGAAAAAGGTAATTCAGAAAACGACAATAAGAATATAAGATCAGCTACAGACAAACCTAATTTCATCTTAATAGTGGCCGATGATCTCGGATTCGGCGATCTGAGTATTAATGGAAGCACACAAATTCATACCCCAAATATCGATCAACTTGCTTTTCAAGGCATTCGATTTTCTAATGGTTATGTTTCCTCACCTGTTTGCAGCCCATCTCGTGCTGGTCTGCTTACCGGCCGAAATCAGGTTGAATTTGGTCATGATAATAATTTAGCAGAAAATCAGCCAGGATTTGACCCGGAATACTTAGGATTGCCTTTGTCAGAAAAGACAATAGCTCAGCGCTTAAAGTCCTTAGGCTATACTACTGGCCTCATTGGGAAATGGCACTTAGGTAATGAACCTCAGTTTCATCCACTTGAAAGGGGCTTTGACAAGTTTTGGGGATACACCGGTGGTGGACATGATTATTTCTCTTCATTACCAAATGTAAAAGGATACGAATCTCTAATAGAATGTAACTATAAGACGCCCACACCCATTACTTATATCACCGATGATAAAGGTAATGAATGTGTTGAATTTGTAGAAAGGAATCAAAACAACCCATTCTTCCTTTTTGCCTCGTTTAATGCTCCTCACACACCTATGCAAGCCACTGAGGAAGACCTTAAACTATACAAACATATAATTGATGAAAAACGCCGTACATATGCTGCAATGGTCCATAGACTGGATGTGAATGTAGGTAAGATTATAGCTGCGGTAGAAGATCAGGGACTCAGAGAAAATACTCTGATTGTATTTATAAGTGACAATGGAGGACCTACTGATAGTAATGCCTCTATTAATGCACCTTTCAATGGACAAAAAGGCATATTGCTAGAAGGAGGTATCCATGTGCCTTTTGTCATGAGTTGGCCTGAGATACTATTAGAAGGATCCATTTATAAACATCCAGTTTCTTCCTTGGATATCGCTCCCACATTTTTGAAATTGGCAGGAGGAAATGAAGAAGAAGATAATTTCGATGGTGTCAATCTTATTCCTTTTCTTACTCAAGAAACGGATTCATTGCCTCATCATGAGTTAAAATGGCGATTTACCATAAGTGCAGCGATAAGAGAAGGAGAATGGAAATTGGTGAGGCTTCCTGACCGTTTGCCGATGCTTTATAATTTATCAATCGACAAGTCTGAAGAAAATAATGTCTGTCTTGAACATTTGGAAAAAACACGAAATCTATTGCATAAACTTGGTGAATGGGATGTAAGTCTTCCTCATCCGCTATTTTTAGAGGGTGCTGTTTGGAAAAAGCGACAGCTCAGTTTGTATGATAGAGCGTATCAGGTTGAGCAACCGTCAGTAGATTCAAAATAATATAGGCTGCAGGTTATATGAACAATATCATCCAAAGTGGAATATGTTCATTAGAATAGAAATCAAAGAAAATACAAGTATATAGGTGGATGCTTTATTCGACACCACTCTCAATTTCATGGAAAAGTAAACTCTGCCCTGTAGATGGTGATAGCACAGAAGGTTTGTTAGTCTAAGAAACTATCGAACAATTACTTTAAGGATTTTTGATAATTTATTTGTGCCTTGAGGAATTATGGATTTTATCTTCCCTTGATAAATAATTATATCCTTATTTTCAAATAAATCTGCTCCAGTTCCATCAATAGTATATCCACCTCTCAATACTAAATCACTCCCAATTTCCTGTCTTTGTTGACAACTACAGAAAATTACACAAAACAGAAAATGCAAAATAATTGATTCTTTAATTGCCTTATTTTGATTACAAGTAACGGTAAGTATATGAAGCGTAGCGATCGAAAGGGAGCTATGATTACATAAACATTGTTGTGCTTTCGTTGTTCATCTCTCCTGTTTTTGGATAATTACTGTTATTTATTTAGTTCTTTTTTAAGCAATCTTATTATTTGATTAATATCGTTCGATACTTTTTCTCCTTCCCTTACTTGACCACGGACCTCGCTATGAATTTGTATGATATGATTTTGATATTTCATATCCATAAAAGCATTTCTACGATAATCATCAATTTCAAGAATAGTAAAGCTACTATCATACTTACGCATACTATATGGAAATAAAGATGCCTCATATGGTTTGAGAACATTGAAGATGTATTGATATAGACTTTCTTCTTCTTCCTTAAAATCCTGTAATAGAAACTTCCAATTTGAAAGTAAAACCCGTAAAGAATCGTTTTCTAATTTGTCAATCTTATCCGAATTCATTATTGAGTTTACCATGCCCATTGAAGGATCAAATGTTTTTCGACTTAAAGGAGGCAAACGCAGATTTGTCATTGTATCTAATATTTCTTGTTTTCGAACGATACTAATAAATTCATTGAGTTTAACATCATGTTCTTGCTTTAAATCAAAATGTTCGTCGAAAGTTATTTTGTTTGATTGGAATTCCTGCAATAGATCAAGCAGAGCTTTCCTCTCTATTTTATCATCTATTCGATCTTCATTCCAATTATTAATTTGAAGAGCAATTAATATACCAAAAACAACAAGTAAGATCTCCCCAACTGCATATTTTAAATACTTTCCAGTTATGCCTTCTACAAGTAGATTTTGTCTAATTTTTCTAAAGAATTTTATCATGGTTATTTTGGGTTTACCTTAATAAAGCACAACATCTGTATATATTCACCCATTCCATCAATCCACCCTATACATGTACTTTCAATTTGGAAAGATATGGGATGTTTATCAACGGATGCTTCAAGGTCAAGATAACAAAAAGGCAATTCACTTAAAGCATCGTTATTTTGAAGAGTATCGATGATCATAAAAGGCTTTATATGTGATATCAGGGAATGAAATCAGAAATAGAGTCAACAAGGAGTGCTCAATAAATGCTGTTTACAACCTTAATCTTTCAGGGACATAATGCACAACATTGGATAGCTGTCTTGATAAAATGCTTTTTTATCCGTTTTGATCCATTGTTGTGTTTTCGCACACTGCGGATGTTCCAAAAGGTCAATTACTATCTAAAATCTCTTTGGTTAATTTTTTGACTTCTCTCAATAAAAGAGGAAATGCAGGATACATCATTTGCCCATGGTTGTTTCCATCAAGTTCATAAATCTCTACATTGTCATGTCCAGCGATTTTCATCATTCTCGCCATGTAGGCATTCTCTTCATATCTTCCTAACATCTCCAGTTCTCTATCACCAGTAATAATTAGCAATGGTGCTGCATCGGCCTTGACATGATATAGAGGAGCCATTTTATCGATAATGGGTTGTGTACCATCTATTCCCATTTCTTTTCGAGCAGTGAAATGTGTGATTGCATGTCCTGAAAATGGTATCAGTCCCGCAATCTGATTGGCATCAATTTCATGGGTTCCCAGATACTCCTTGTCCAATCCAATCATGTATGCCAAATATCCACCAGCAGACATTCCTGATACAAAAATCAGGTTCTTTTTGCCGCCATAATCCTCAATATTTTTGAATGCCCATGCTGTTGCAGCTGCCGCATCTTTAATACACTCCACAACTTTGACCTTAGGTGAAAGTCGATAGCCCACTCCAATTATTGCAAAACCCCGATTTTTCAAATAGTTAGGAATGCCACGTTTTCCAGCGGTCAATCCGCCACCATGGAACCAAATAATAGTGGGAAAATCCTTTATACCCCTAGGGTAATAAAAGTCAAATACACACATCTCTTGCATATATTCATCACCCTCCATGAGTTCTTCACTGTAGTAAGGAACTGCAATATCAATTTTGTATTCAACCTCTTTTATATCCTGGGCAAATACACATTGTGTGAGCATAGTTAGGACTATTGCTGCCAATAAATTTGCTTTCATAATTACTTATTTTAAAAAGGCATTCATCTATTTTTCAGTGTAAAACACAACGATTTATGATTGGGTGCCGAGCAAAAGCTCAAAGCTGCTTTGTATCAGTCAAACCCGATTTTATGAGAGATTCAAACGTTTGTAAGTCTCATAAACTGCAAGCACCAAAATCAGGCTTGCCCTTCAAATTCTTTAATTCGAAACTGATTACCAGTATTTGGTTCACCAAATTCGTGTTGTGCACTCAGTACGACTTATTTAATTCTCACTCACAGCTTTATCTTCCGATGGTTTTCGAGGAAGGCGCTCATCATGTTGTGCGGTATTCCATACAAACGAAGCTATGATTGTGGCTGCCTGCTTCAAATCATCTTCGATTAAGGCATCCCAATTGTCCATATTCGAGTGGTGTGTACGTGTAAAATAGGCTACAGGATCTTGTATGAATTGAAACCCAGGTATTCCAACACCATCAAAAGCAAGGTGATCTGTACCACCAGTATTATTCAATGTTAACGTTTGTGCATCAAGGCTTTCGAAGGGATCAAGCCATTCTCTGAATATCGATCCTACTTTTTCGTTTCCTTGCATATAGACGCCTCTAATCTTACCTGTTCCATTGTCAAGGTTATAGTAGGCTGAAATATTTTCATTTTCAGGTTTCAATCCCTGTGGTGTCCATCCGGATTCACCAAAGTCAGCAAAATAATCTCCGACATAATTTCGCGAACCGTGCAATCCTTGTTCTTCACCAGTCCATAATGCCAAACGTAATGTTCTTCTTGGTTTTACACCTGTTTCTTCGATTGTCTTAAGAAGAATCCGTGCTGCCTCCATCATAACAGAACTGCCAGCTGCATTATCAGTCGCTCCTGTCCCTGTATGCCAGGAGTCCAGGTGCGCGCCGAACATTACAACTTCTTCACTAAGATCTGTACCTGGAATCTCAGCGATGACATTGTGCTCCATTCCGTCTGAGTTCGTGTAGCTGGTTTGTAAATCGACTGTCAGTTCAACAGGAATTCCTTTATTCATCAATCTAAAAATGCGATTGTAATGCTCTATTGACAATGTAAGTTGAGGCACAACATTCCGGTCGAAGTCACGAGCACTTCCATCTCCAGTTCGTGCCCCTGAAACAAATACTGTCCCGAGGTCGCCCTTATAACTTCTATCTAACACAGCCAAGGGTTTTTCTTCCTCAAGCATTTTCCATATTGCTTTATTTAAAGCAAAACCGGGTCTGGATCCACGACGTGGACGTGGTGTAGGCACACCGGCAGTTGCCAAGTTAAACAGGTTGTCGACATCTTTTCTTTTACCCATTGCTTCAAATGGAGGATCCACTTTTCTGATCTTGTCCATCAGTACGAATTTACCTGTAAGCTTCCCTCTATATTTTTCAATATCTTCCTCTTCCTCTATTTCTATATATATGACTTCAGCACTACCTTTGACTGATGGTGACCATGCCTTTGGATATGCCAAAATAGGCCAGTAGGAATTTCCACCGGCATGCATTTCGAAATGGTCCAATTGCCACCCTCTGCCAAAAGGGCCCCATTCATGTAAATGAACATTAGACATGCCCCAATCCTTTAATTGAGTCTGAGCCCATTCTGTAGCTTGATCGAGCATAGGAGACCCAGTCAATCTGGGACCATGTACATCGGTCAGCCAGCTTGCAGTTTCCATTACTTCGCTCTGTTCTAAGCCATGTTTCATAATTACTTCTGTGATTTCATCATTATCCATTTGGCCATGAACAAAGAGGGCAACGAAGAGCATGGAAAGGATGAGACTATATTTTTTCATGATTTACTTTTTGGTGAATGGTGGCGTTAAATTAATATTAGTCGAGCGAATTTGACGCAATGTAGAGGAAATATCATCGGTCTGTCTCATCTTAATGCATTAAAATAAGTGATGAATTCGAAAGGACTAAGGGGCCTTCCCTCCAGATAAGCTATAACTGTTATCGATTGATAGAAATTGGTCCTTGGAGTGCATAGCGGTCCACAATTGACCTTGCTGAACTTGTCTTCAGATGGTAATTGCTTTTTAATTTATCTAAAGAATTTTATCATTGGTTATTGGTTGATCATAATAAGGCTCAGGTGACTGGATAAATGCAGTGGAGACTAAACAGGAGCCATAAACATTTAATGCTTTGTTGGTGGTTCGTTTTTTTATTCATTCATCAAGTCTAATTCTTTATTGATGAGATATGTCATTTCATCAATGTAGTCTGTTAACTCATTTCCCATTCTGACTCCAGCATTTAAATGATTATGGATCAATAACATACGATTTAAATATTCGACATCATTTACAATAATGTTGTATCTATTTTCTAATTCTTCTGAATTGTAGTTGTGGTATTTGTTTTCTTGTTTTGGAAATTTATCGTAAAAAAATTCTGTAAATCTCCTGTGTCCAGAAAACATTTTTTCTTCTAAATCTAAAAAATCCTCCACATTGTCTTTCCAATCTGTTAACATGTACTTCAGAGAATCACTTCTAATGAGGTTGATTGATCCTGACGAAATAAGAGAATTTATTACACCAAAAGAGGGGTTTACTGTGCCTGAGTAAAAACTTGTTTTATGCACCTTTATGAATTCATTATAGTTAATTTTTTTTTCTAATACTAATTCCAGATACCTGTTAATAGGTTGATTTAGTTTTTCTCTCCTATTTATTGAAAAAATCAACTTTTGTTTATTGGTTTGGATTTCCTCTCTTAGATCAATTAATATTTTCTTTTCATTCGTTCGGTCTTTCTGACTTTCATTCCAATTATTAAATTGCAAAGCCAACAAAATACCTATCATGACAAGTAGGATCTCTCCAATTGCATAAATCAGATATTTTTTCAGATTTCTTTCATCTAACAATCTTTGTCTTATTCTTCGAAAGAATTTTATCATTTAGTATTAGTATTTTTTTCGTCTATTGACCACTATCGTTAGTATATACGCACTGTACTTTTTCCTAATATAGGAAATCAAAATGAGAAGGTAGTTGGCATAAAATATAAAAACAGCCCCCAGGGTTTAAAGAATTAATTGATTCAGAGGATTCTCAGAATACAAAATATATAGATGAAAAGGAGAGGTACCATAAGAGGAAGTCAAGTCCCAAAGGTGGATAAATTGATACAGGCTCAACAAGATTAATTTCATTTCGGCAAAAATGTCAAAGTGAATGTTCAATTCATGATTGCCTTATTTTTTCTAAAATCAGACTTCCTAATAATCAGCAAAGGATAATTTACCTTAATCTTTAATTTACACTAATCTATGTCCGTATTCCTCATTGCAAGTAATCTCTAGCAATCTAAATATTTTACAAGTACTCATTATTTCTTACATTGGAATCATAACCAAAGGAAAACTTCTATATACTCCTTGCATTTTATTTTAGATGAACTAAATCATGTCAAAATGACGAATTTTAAAAGTTGTGTTGTTCTCTTAATCTTGTTCATGTGTGCACTTCACATGACATCACAAGAGACCTTCCCCCGAAATGATGTTCTCGATGATCGAGTCGACGCATATGCATTTACTAATGCTACTATTGTAGTTGATCACAATACAACGATAACCGATGGCATTCTTCTGATCCAAAAAGGGATGATTGTTGGTGCTGGAAACAATATCGATATACCCAGTGGATATACGCGAATTGATCTGGCTGGCAAACACATATATTCATCGATGATTGATCTGCATACCAATTATGGGATGCCTGAAGCAGAAAGCAGATCAAGGGGAGGTGGATTCAGAGGCCCTGAACAAATCATGAGTGATACTAAAGGAGCTTACAATGCGAATGAAGCCATTAAATCCCATTTTAATGCTTCAGATGTATTTACAATTGATAAAAAGTCTGCAGGAGATTGGCGCAAGAATGGATTTGGCGCAGTACTTACTTTCAGAGCTGATGGGATATCGCGTGGTTCGTCTTCTTTGGTCACACTTGGCGAGTCTTCAGATAATAAGGTTGTTTTAAACAATAAGGCTGCGGCGCATTATTCATTTAATAAGGGTACGTCAAGTCAAAACTATCCGGGATCTATGATGGGTTTTATTTCTTTACTTCGTCAAACCTATCTTGATGCAGCGTGGTATAACAATCATAAGACCAAACCATTCACGGATCAGACGCTGGAGGCATGGATTGATAATCAACAGATTCCCCAATTTTTTGATGCTGGAAATTGGATGAACGTCCTCCGTGCAGATAAGGTAGGCGATGAATTTGATGTAAATTATATTATAAAAAGTGGAGGTGATGATTATAAAAGAGTAGCTGAAATTAAAAGATCTGGAGCCTCTTTAATTGTACCTGTAAATTTTCCTGATGCATATGATGTGTCTGATCCTCTTGATGCCGAAAAAGTATCTCTATCTGACATGAAGCACTGGGAATTAGCACCAACGAACCCAAGCACATTGGAAAAAAATAATATCAACTTCGCATTGACATCTTCAGGTGTTAAGAAGAAGGCTGATTTTATGGCTAATATTAGAAAGGCTATCAAACATGGCCTTAGCGAATCAAAGGCACTTGAAGCACTGACAACTATTCCTGCTGCAATGTTGAACATGCAAGATCGAATTGGAAAGCTAAACGAAGGAATGGTTGCAAATTTCATTATAACATCTGGTGGCTTATTTGATGAAAAAACTGAGATTTTAGAAAATTGGGTACAAGGTGAAGCATTCAGATACAAGCCTTTGGACAAAAGTGATGACAGTGGAGTCTACACTCTATCTATAGGGGATCAAAATTATAATTTAGAAGTAAGTGGTAAGCCCGGAGCTCAGAAATTCAAAATAATAATCAATGATTCTACTAAAGTAGATGTCTCGTCCAAAATTGATAAAGAATTGGTTACTCTTGGAGTCAAGGATAAGAAAGAAGATAAAGAGGAAATAAGATTATCAGGTTGGAAGACATCATCCGGATGGAAGGGCTCCGGACAGCTTGTAGATGGTAGATGGGTATCATGGGACGCCACTCGTAAAAGTGATCTGCCTTCAGAGGAGACTTCAAAAGAAAGTGATCGAGGGAAAAAAGGCAAGAAAAGTGTGGAAAGTAAAGATGAAGAGATAGGAAAAGTCATATATCCATTTATAGCATTTGGAAATGAACAATTACCATCTCAGGAAAAGATTCTTATTAAAAATACAACTGTTTGGACCAATGAATCGGAAGGTATCTTGGCAGAAACAGATGTACTGCTGTCTGATGGAAAAATTTCACGAATAGGCCAAAACCTCAGAGAAAGAGGCGCAAAGGTTGTGGATGGTACAGGCAAACACCTTACTTCAGG
Organism: Saprospiraceae bacterium UBA7328; assembly: GCA_002471345.1. Classification (GTDB taxonomy): domain Bacteria; phylum Bacteroidota; class Bacteroidia; order Chitinophagales; family Saprospiraceae; genus UBA7328. The sequence goes on along the minus strand of DKPS01000107.1, from coordinate 4,740 downwards.
AATCATAGATGAGCACACACATATTGGCGGTGGTGGTAATGAGAGAGCTACCAATTCAGGAATGGTCCGTATTGGAGATCAAATTAATCCCGAGCAGATCAATATCTATAGGACACTAGCAGGTGGAGTTACAGCAGCCCAGGTCCTACATGGTTCTGCTAATCCTATAGGAGGACAATCTGCTCTTATAAAACTTAGATGGGGAGAATCTCCTGAAAATATGAAAATTGCTGGTGCTGATGAATTTATAAAATTTGCACTTGGGGAAAATGTAAAGCGATCTTCTAATGCAGCGTCTATCAGGTATCCTCAATCCAGAATGGGTGTCGAGCAAGTATATATGGACGCATTTACCAATGCAGTAGAATATGAGAAAAAATGGAATACTTACAATGCCCTGAGCGATACTGAAAAATCGAACACGGATAAGCCAAGAAAAGATCTTGCACATGAGGCGATGTTGGAGATAGTCAACGGAGAACGTTTCATCACTTGCCACTCATATGTTCAATCAGAGATCAATATGCTGATGAAAGTAGCCGAGTACTTTGGATTCAGGGTGAATACTTTCACTCATATTTTAGAAGGATATAAGGTAGCTGACAAAATGAGGGAACATGGGGTAGCAGCTTCTACATTCTCTGATTGGTGGAATTATAAGTGGGAGGTCAGATATGCCATACCATATAATGCAGCAATCATGCATCGCGAAGGAGTATTGACCGCAATTAATTCTGATGATTCAAATATGGGAAGACGATTGAATCAGGAAGCTGCCAAAACCATTAAATATGGTGGCATATCAGAAGAAGATGCATGGAAGATGGTCACACTAAATCCGGCAAAAATGTTACACTTGGATGATGATATGGGAAGTATCAAAGTTGGAAAAGATGCGGATGTTGTTTTATGGACCGATCATCCACTATCTAGTTATGCACGAGCTGAGAAAACTATCATAGACGGTAAAATTTATTTTGATCTCGACAAAGATGAAAAAGCAAGAAAAGATTTAAGAATAGAAAGAGCTCGACTCATTCAAAAGATGAAAGGAGTGAAAAAGAAAGGAGGCAAAACTCAGAGACCGAATTCGAGGATACAATTAGAATTTCATTGTGATGTTGAACATTATTCTCACATTATCAATCACGATTAAAATTAGAATAATGAACAAAATAATATACATCTTAGTTTTGCTGCTATCGTTTTCCGGGCTGTTAAATGGACAAGTACCAATACCAGCCAAGGATCAAGACAAACCCATTATTGTAATGAATGCCACCGCCCACCTTGGTAACGGTAGTGTAATTGATAACTCCGCTATTGCTTTTGAGAATGGAAAATTGACAATTGTTGCTGATGCCTCAACGATTAGTGTCGATATGTCAAAATACGATGTAATAGATGCCACTGGCCAGCATGTTTATCCGGGGTTCATCTTACCTAATTCGCAGTTGGGACTTGTAGAAGTCAATGCTGTCAGAGCTACTAATGATCAATCTGAAGATGGTTCTATTAATCCGAATGTGCGCTCTATTATAGCATACAATACCGATTCTGAAAATATTCCAACTATGCGTTTTAATGGAATACTCTTAACAGAGACTACCCCTGTAGGTGGTACAATATCGGGCACTTCATCGGTTATGGAATTAGAAGGTTGGAATTGGGAAGACGCTGCTCATAGTACAGATATTGCCATGCATTTGAATTGGCCAGGAAAGACTAGGAGAAGGTTTGATTTTAGCACTTTTACCGTTTCCGAAAGTCCTAATCAAAACTATACTAAAGATGTGGCGGCACTTAAGAAACACTTTGAGGATGCCAAGTCTTATGGACAACTTACTGACAGAGCGGCTAATTTGAAACTAGAAAAAATGCAAGGGCTGTTTGATGGTTCGATCACACTTATGATCCACGCTTCAGGACCAAAAGAAATCATTGAAGCCGTGAATCTAGCTAAAGCTCAAGGTGTTAAAAAAATGGCCGTTGTAGCTGGCATACCAGCACTTTATATTTCGGCCTTCCTGAGGGATAATAATATTGGTGTAATCATACCTCCAGTACATAGTTTGCCAACTAGGCCTGATCAGGATATCGATCTGCCTTATCGGCTACCTCATCTTTTGACAGAAGAGGGAGTGACTGTTGGGTTATCACATTCCGGTATGCTAGCTAACGCTCGGAATCTTCCTTTTTATGCCGGTACGGCAGTAGCTTATGGTATGAATAAAGAAGATGCGCTAAAAACGATTACATCTAATACTGCTGAAATACTTGGGATCTCGGATAGAGTAGGGACCTTAACTGTAGGTAAAAATGCAACATTGTTTATCTCAGAAGGCGATGCATTGGATATTCGATCAAGTGTATTGAGCGATGCTTTTATCAGCGGAAAGCGAATCACTTTGGACAACAAACAACAGGCTCTCTATAAGAGGTATTCGGATAAATATGGCCATTAATATTGATAAATTATAAGGCAATTTAGAGAGTCAAATTATAAAATTAGTTGATTGGCCTTTCAATCTAGGTTGGAAGGTATCTTTTTCTATAGAATTACATTTTTACAATTAGTAAATTTAGTTTATCCTAATGATGACTTAGTAAGGGCATTCCGTAAAAGTATCTTTTGTTTCAAATTTGAGATGTGCAGATAGAATCTTAAGCCACATATTTAGTCAACAAGATTCCAAAGTGTTGTCAACATCGTCGGCAAATACCAGGATACATTGTCTTCTTATCAAGATAATTGAACGTCTACTTTACAAATTCTGATGGTGGCAGAAACAAAGTTGAATCTGGTGCTTGATTGTCCCCAATGAGTGAAATCATTTCATAACGGGTGTATCCAGTATCGTAAACACCCCAGTTAGATACCCATAAGTTTCCAAATCTTTTTAATGGGCCAAGTGTATATCTATATTCAGGAGTTGCTTTAACTACTGGCTCCTTTTTGGCATTCAATATTACCCAACCTCTTAGAATTCCATCAGGACCATAAAAAATGATTTGTTTGGTATTTGGAATATCTGATTTGCCATATTGGACTTCATAAAAGGAATCTTTTATGGCTATGGCTCTAACAATATGATAAAAGTTAAATGGCGCTCTTTCGATTGCTGCTCTCCATATGTTTTTGAAGCCATATGCAAAGAAGCCATCTTTAATAGTCCAATACTAATACTTTCCCTCTGGACTATAGGCTCGAATGTCATGCTTGATTTCACTTTTTCTGTCTACCCAAGAAGACGAAGACGTAAGGTCAAGTATTTCATTTTCTATATAGGTATCAACTCTATTAATGGGATGCCATTCATGTACAAAATGTAGAAATTTTATTTGCTTCCATATTTTCATGCCGCCCATTCTTGCTACCATTTTTTCTGCGTCAATAATTGCTAACGAATCACCACGTAGTTCTTCAGGATATTCTTGAGCAAAAACAGGTAGAAAAAGAAAGCCAATCAAGCCAGTAATGATATATTTCATAATCTCTCTTTTCATTTATGTTGGATTCTGAATTTGTAACTTAAGAACGGATTTTTGGTGTAAACCGTTAATTAGGTTTGTAAAAGTTAAGGTGTGTGCTTTTTTCTAATCAGATTTCAGATTATATCGAATGTAATTTAATTTCTATCAGAATCTTTTATAGGTAGGTTTTTACCTCAAAAAAATAGTGAAAAAAATCATCAAAAATTATAGTCCTAGCTTAGAATATTGATAAGCTCTTGATTGTCTGTTTTTAGAACGTTTAAAAGCATTTTAAATGAACTGGATTTAAGATGCCGTTCAAAGAGAAGCTGTTGAAATTTTACTTCTCTTAGTTGTTCTTCTAGAATATCAGGTTGAAGAAGTACTGGTACTAATTCATTTGACGGTTCCTCATAAAGTGATTTCAGATTGTGCATTCCTACATCACTAAGATAAGATCTGATTTTGTTGTGAATGATATCATGGTACTCTATGAAAATATCCATTACATCATCTTCCTTTAAAAAATAATTTTGAAGTATTTCTCTGGTGAATTCATTTTCCAAGTTGCTGACAGCTTCAGCATGGTTTCGTTGAGCAATTGGTCGAAAATTCGATGAGAATCGAACAAGACCCATTGAATCATAATTCAATATTTTTTCGCTGCCTAGTGCTTTAGAAATTAATTCGTCAACGACATGTATTTGATCCTCCATTTCACTCAATGATTGGCTGATGAGGACCGAATCTAATTTTAGATCTTCGATTATGTTCTTTATTAAAAGTGATTCTTTCTGATCATTCTTTCTCCCTTCATTCCAGTTATTGATTGATAAGGCAATTAGAATTCCCAAAACAACCAATACAATCTCACCAAATGCATAAAAAAAATACCTCCTAACCTTATTCTCAACGAGAAACTGTTGTCTGATTTTTCTAAAGAATTTTATCATTGTTTATTGATTAGAACTAATGAAGCACAAGATCTGTATTTACGCAATTCATTTATTTACTAAAGTAGTAAATCAATATCGGAAAGGCTAGATGGAATAAAATATGGATTCGCCTTAAGACAGTTTGAAATGAATTGGTAACTGCCAATGCTTAATCATCAAGTTCATTATAAATCTGTTATTTTCTAACTAATTGAAATAGTAAGAAATGGCCTGTTTGTTTTAGTTGATTGTATTCTTAAAATTCTTGCTTTGATAATCGTATTTACGCTTTCCCATTAGCAAATGAACCTGAAGACTTACGTTACTTAAG
>DKPS01000106.1 GCA_002471345.1 Saprospiraceae bacterium UBA7328 | reverse complement strand
TTATTTTTACGCAAGGCTACAAACCGAAAGAATTGGCCATTTAAAATTATCTAATACTTTATATTCACACACCAGAAATACTTATAACTTCAAAGAGAATAAATGAAAGCCATAGGATTTAAACGATCATTACCCATTTCAAATAAGGATAGTTTCATAGAATTTGAAAAAAATAAACCATTAGCTTCTGGGTATGATCTTTTAGTAAAGATTTCTGCGATTGCTGTGAACCCTGTAGATTTTAAAATAAGACAGAATGCTGCTAAGGAAGCTGAACTTGAAGAAGCAAAGATCATAGGTTGGGATGCAGTAGGAAAGGTAGAAGCTGTAGGAGAAAAGGTATCAAAATTTAAAGTAGGAGATGAGGTGTACTATGCTGGTGACCTTACAAGAGATGGATGCAATGTTGAATTTCAACTGGTAGATGAAAGGATCGTTGGGCGAAAACCGAAAACACTTAGTAATTCCGAAGCAGCAGCAATTCCTCTGACAGCTCTTACAGCATGGGAGTCACTTTTTGATAGGATCAAAGTAGACACTGAGAAAGATAAGGGCAAAACAGTATTAATACTGGCAGGTGCAGGAGGAGTAGGTTCTATAGCTATACAAATTGCTAAAAAAGTAGCTGGTCTCACGGTAATAGCTACTGCTTCTAGATCAGAATCAGGAAAGTGGTGCAAAGAAATGGGAGCAGATTATGTGGTAAACCATTATGATCTGAAAACTGAATTGGAAACAATCGGTCATGGTCAAGTCGATTATATTCTGGATTTTGTGGATATCAATGGATACTGGGAAACAGCTGTAGAAATTATTAAACCTCAAGGTCATATTGTATCCATTACTGGTAATAGCAATCCTCTAGACCTATCATTACTAAAACCCAAAAGTGTATCATTTTCATTTGAATTTATGTACACAAGGTCCATGTTTACTACTGAGGATATTGAAGAACAGCACCGTATTCTTAATCGTGTTGCAGACTTATTAGATGATGGCACATTTAGGACTACATTGACCACAACATTAAAAGGCTTGTCAGTTGATAACTTAAAAAAGGCTCATGAAATGCAGGAGTCAGGCAAAACCATAGGGAAAACAGTTATAGAATACTAAAAAGATAACGAAGGCTAGCATTTATAGTTATTATTCATAACAGAACAGTCTGTGTGGAATTATGTATATGACTTCTTTACAAATTGAGATTTTCATATAATAATGATTTGAACCCAACTTGTTAGCTGCTATTCTGTTTTCTTTGGAGTATGGTTTCTTTACAAATTTCAAAATAATGGCTTCTAAAGGAAATGCACCACCTTTTAATTCAGATCAATTGAAAGGAGATTTTTTAGAATTTGTAATTAAGTATCGGGGATTTCCAGATGACTTAAGCTTTTTTTGCGAAGTATATAATATCAAAGAAGCTGATTTCTATAGTGTTTTCAATTCATTAGACGCTTTGCATTCTGATATTTGGAAATCATTTATCATAGAAACCATTGACGTACTCCGAGAAGACCCACACTATGGATCATTTTCAGTCAGAGAGCAGCTATTGGCATTCTATTTTACTCACATGGAGATTCTAAAACCAAGGCGAGAATTCATCCAGGTTTGTGATAAGTTGTCTCAACAATTACCTATTCCTTCTTATTTGAATGCACACAAAGAACAGTTTGCATCATATAGTGAAGGTTTGATTAATGCTGGACTTAAGACTGGAGAGGTTGCAGATAGAAAAATGATCAATCGTTCATATGCAAATGGTTTATGGTTACAATTGATATTTGTAGTTAAGTTTTGGATAAAAGATGAAAGTCCTGAATTCGAAAAGACGGATGCTGCTATAGAAAAAGCTGTCAATCTATCAGCTGAAATGGTTCGTCCTGGCCCTATAGATTCAATTATTGATTTTGCCAAATTCATTTATCAAAACCGTTAGAAATATTAAAATGAAGGAACAGACTACGATTCCCATTTCAAAGGTTAAAAGAGCCAGTAAATTTGTTACTACCGTTGTCAAAGTAGGAGGTAATTACTTAAAACATTATGCAAAGAAGGCAATCAATCAGGAAGTTTCTCAAGAAGACTTGGATGAAGAAAATGCCAATGATATATATGATGCATTGAGCGAACTTAAGGGGAGTGCTCTCAAAGCGGCCCAAATGTTAAGTATGGATCAAGGTGTATTATCTAAAGCATTTGTTGACAAATTTCAAATGGCTCAGTACAGTGCTCCACCTCTGTCCTATCCTTTGGTGGTAAGGACATTTCAGAAGCAATTGGGCAAAAGGCCGTTAGATGTTTTTGATACCTTTTCTAAAAATGCCGTGAATGCTGCCTCCATAGGACAAGTTCACCAGGCTACCCTTAATGGCAAAAAGTTAGCTGTAAAAGTGCAATATCCAGGAGTTGCCGACAGTGTGACTAATGATCTTCGTATTGCAAAACCTCTTGCAGCTAGAATCATGAATGTAAAGTTGAGTGATCTTGAGCCTTACATGGAAGAAGTTGAGACCAAGCTTCTGGAAGAAACAGACTATGAGCTAGAACTTACACAATCAATTGTTATAACTAAGCTATGTGCCCAACTTAAGAATGTCATCTTTCCTGAATACTATCCGGATTATTCGGGCAAAAGAATAATAATAATGGACTGGATAGATGGTATGCATCTAGAAGAATGGTTGCTAAAAATTCCAAGTCAGGAACAAAGAAATACTATAGGACAAGCACTTTGGGACTTTTATAATTTTCAAATTCATACTTTGAATCAAGTTCATGCTGATCCTCATCCAGGCAATTTTTTAATTACCGATGACCTTCAATTAGGAGTCATAGATTTTGGCTGTGTGAAAGTAATTCCAGCTGATTTTTATAATGAATATTTCAAGTTAATCAAGAGTGATACTTATCAAGATGAAGAAAAGCTAGTTGAAATTTTTGATCGATTGGATTTCCTTATGGATAGTGATAGTCCTGAAATAAGAACATTCTATACTAACATATTCAAAGAAGCTATTGAGCTCTTAGGTCGCCCTTTCAGAAGTAATCAGTTTGATTTTAGTGACAAAGAATATTTTGAAGAAATCAATACTATGATGATGGGCCTTGCTAAGAACAAAGAAGTGCGCAAAACTAATGGGGCACGAGGATCTAAACACAGTATTTATGTCAATCGAGTCTATTTTGGATTGTACAATATTCTGCATGAATTAGGAGCAGAAATAGACACTTAGTTCTGATTACTTATGCTTGGACCAATGTTCCATTATTTCTTTCAAAACTCTGTCTTCAGCCTCTTGCATCACAGAATGCCCAACATCTAATTTTATGCTTTTCAATGGTGCTTCCATATAAGAAGGTTGCTTTTTCACCACAAATTCAGAGACTATAGGGTCATGTTCACCATATAGAAATAAAGTAGATCTAGTCACTTTTTTATTTAAAGATTCTAGTAATTCTTGATCCTCATAATCCATTGCCCTATACCAATTTAGGGCAGCTGTTGAGGCTCCATGTTCGCTATGAATATCCATGTATTCTTTTATTTCATGTGGATGCCACCTTCCTTCTAACCCCTTGAAAATGCGATTCTTAAATATTTGAATGAGCAATTCTGGAAGAATTGGTATCCTAAGTTTATTCATATAATCACTGCGTTTTTGTTGTTCAGGATCATTGAGTATGCCTTCGAAAAATGCACCCACATGAGGTACAGCCATAGCCGTATATGTATGTATTCGATCAGGATGATCCATTACGACCTTCCATCCGACTGCCGAGCCCCAATCATGTCCTACTAAGTGAAATGTATCTAAACCCACTTGATCCGCCACTGCTATTACATCTTGAACAAGATGATGGATTTCATAATTCTCTATTCCTTTAGGACGAGCATTTGGACTGTATCCTCTTTGGTCAAAAGCTACTACACGATAACCATTTGCAGCTGCTGAATCTATGAGTGGTTTCCATACAATGGAGGATTCTGGAAACCCATGTAATAGAATAACTCCAGGACCTTTATTTTGCATGCCGCCCACCCTGACGTAGAATTCTAGATCATTAGCGTGAAGGCGATACTCACCATTGTCAACTCTATTGGTCAATATTGGTAATGCATCTATACGAGCAGTGTGAGAATTTGACCAGTTAATAGAAATAATATAAAAGAAAATTGGGAGCAAAATGATGAGCCCAATTGTAATCAGTAGTCCTTTTTTAATTCTTTCCCAGATCATAATCATTATAATTTTTAATAGGATAAATAGTATGACCTCCGTTTAAGACGACACTTTGTTTTGTAACTATATTGGCTTCAGATTTTAAAATTGAAAAATTCAATAATGATTACCACATTCTTTGAAATTTAAATATTCTATTGAACCAAACATAGCACAACCATTAGAGCTAAACAATTTAATCTATAATTGTAAATTGAATTCAAACATTAATTGAGATTTCAGCTCTTACCTTTGTCAGATATTAAAAGAAATGAAACCTAAAAGTGGAATATCTGATCTCAAGACTCTCTTAAAGAACATGGAACCTGTTCTAAATGAAGGTGAATATGTATTTGTAACTGTACCCGATACGGATGGAATCTCCAGAGAACTGCCTATTTGTGAAATAAAAGAGAAGGAAGGGACTACAGTTGTTCTTGCTAAAGAAGATGCAGAAAATCTAAATTTGTCTTTTGAGTTTGTGGCTTCATGGATCACCTTGAATGTTCATTCGGCCTTAGAGGCTGTAGGCCTAACCGCGGCATTTGCATCAGAATTAGGAAAAAATGACATCAGTTGTAATGTAATAGCAGGATTCTATCACGATCATATATTTGTGGATGTGAATGATGGAATGAAAGCAATGAAGGTCTTGAAAGGTATGAGTTCATGAAATCTATAAACCAGAATGGTTAATTCTAAATTCTCAATACATTGATCGATAAATCTGTTTCTGATGAAACTTCGATGGCTAAAGTATTTTCTCCTATTGTTACTAGTATTTATTTTGGGAGGAGGGATTTATGTTTACAATTATGCGATGGCTCGATTAGCTCCTCGTCCATCCATGAAAGATTCGCCTACTTCATTCATAGGGTTTAATCATATCGGTGTTTCTGTTCTTGACCTAGATAAGATGTTAGAATTTTATCAATCAGCAACAGATTACAAGATAGTCAAAAGGTATCAAGTAGAGGGTAATTCCGCTGCCAATGCTTTGTTTGGTATGGACTCCATTTGTTATGAAATTGCGGTATTAAAAAGCCCAAACATGCTTTTAGAGCTCACGGAATTTGATAATCAAATAGATAGTATTGCTTCTAAAATGTCATTTTTTGGCCCTGGAATGACCCATACATGTTATCAAGGCCCTGTGGATGATCCTGTTTATAATAAATTTAAGAATGCAGATGCTGATATTTTAAGTAGAGGAGATGGGCCTGTCGAGGTAAGCGGTGCAAGAGTGTCTTATGCTTATGGATATGACCCAGAAGGTAACATGATGGAGCTCGAACATATGCCTGATATGTTGATTAGATTAGCCATCGGGAAAAAATGGTCTGAAGAAAATCCAATCTGGATGACACAAGTGGCTCTCATAAGTCATGATTTAAAAAGATTGACATTATTTTATGAAAAAGTATTAGAAATAGCTCCATATAGGGTGAATAGCTATGGTCTGAATCCGATAATGGATGCTATTGTAGATACAGACAGTGTTGCTTCTTATGGAGCTTGGTTTGGTATGGATACTCAAGGTAAAAAATTAGAAATGATGCAGTTTACCCATCCTATTACTTCAGAAAGACAAATTCCTCGTAATTTGACGGATCTCGGTTAGTCCTTTTCTTTCGAAGTAGAAGATATCGAAATGGAATATAAAAGGCTAAAAGAGAAAGATATATACTTTATAAGTGAGCCTCAAAAAATGCAGGACTTCTGGATGGTATTTGCTCAAGATCCTGATGGTAATATCTTTTCCCTTCGACAGATTATTGATGAAGATTCTCCGCTATCGCTAAAGAACATGTAGGACTATGCGGAAAAAAGTGCTAGTAGCAATTTTGGTAACCCTAATCATCGCTTTCTGTTTTTTATGGTTCATATGGACCAGACTTACTGCAGGATCAGTAGAACAAATGACAGCGGATGTGGCTACGGAAGAACTCTTTAAAACAAGATGTGGTATCTGCCATGGAGGGGCTGTTGCTGAGGCCCCAAGTATGAATGCATTGAAATTATTGTCAGAAGATGTGATAGTTGCTACTCTTAAGTCGGGGATCATGAAGAATCAGGCCATCACGCTTTCAGATGAACAACATAGAGCACTAGCTGCATTTATTTCTGATGTAGACAGCGATGATCTTACACATGCCTCTATAATAAAAGGGCAATGCGCAGATGAAGATATTGGTGCCGATCTAACTGCTTTTCCAAGAGTTGATAATTGGGGATTAGGCCTTCACAATCAAAGATATTATGACAATATTGATCTAAAGTTGAACGCACAAAATGTGTCTAATCTAAAGTTGGACTGGGCATTTGCATTTCCTAATTCATCACGTGCTAGAGTTCAGCCCACTATTGCTGGCAATACTTTGTTCACAGCTAGTCAGACAGGAACCATTTATTCACTTGATCGACATTCTGGATGCACGAGATGGACATTTCAGGCCAATGCAGAAGTAAGAAGCGCATTAGTCATTGGTAGAGATTCTACAGGAAGGGCAGATCGTCTTTATTTCGGTGACTTTGTAGCGAATGTATATGCTGTTGATTTAGATTCAAAGGAATTGCTCTGGATGAAGAAGATAGATGAGAATCCCAATGCCACAATTACAGGGTCACTGAGTTTGTATAAAAATCACTTGTATATTCCTGTGTCATCGATCGAAGTTGGATCTGCAGCAGATGACAATTACTCTTGTTGGAATTCTCGTGGAGCAATGGTAGCGCTCAATGTCAACGATGGATCAGAGGTGTGGAAGTCTTATTTTATAGATGAAGATCCTACACCGCAAGGTCTCAATTCTAAAGGTATTCCTATTATGGGGCCTTCGGGTGCGCCGATATGGACAGCAGTCACAATAGATTCTTCCCTTGGATGTCTTTACATTGGAAGTGGTGAAAATTATACGAGACCAGCTACTAAAACCAGTGATGCAATCATTGCCTTTGATCTGGCCACTGGAGAGAAGAGATGGGCCCAGCAGACTATCCCAAAAGATGCATGGAATGCAGCATGTGTCACTCTTACTAATCGTGCCAACTGCCCTGATAATTTTGGACCGGATGCTGATTTTGGAGCACCTCCTATACTCGTGAATCACAAGGGCAAGGAAGTAATTCTAGCAGGACAAAAGTCAGGTCATGTTTATGCACTTGATCCTGATGATAATGGTCGCATTATATGGACACAAATGGTGGGTCGTGGTGGATTTATGGGAGGAATTCACTGGGGCATGGCCACAGATGGTGAAGTCTTATTTGTACCAATCAATGATCGTGGCCCTTATGATCTAAATAAAGACAAGCCCAAATCTCCAGGGCTACATGCAGTGGACATCAGTGATGGATCAATACTTTGGTCTACAATAGAAAAAGATAGATGTGGTACATTTGAATTGAGGGGATGTGGCCCAGGCCTTTCTGCTGCAATTACATTGACACCAGAAGTGGTATTTGGCGGCACTCTGGATGGATGGATGAAGGCATATGCTAAAGATGATGGAAGAGAATTATGGTCATTTGATACTAAACGAGACTACGAAGCTGTCAATGGAGTGAAAGCATTTGGTGGAGCTATTGATTCTGATGGTCCAATTGTTGTTGAGAATCAGGTATTTGTGTCCTCTGGTTATGCCAAGTTTGCCGAGAAAGAGGGAAATGTTGTTTTGGCATTTTCGATTCAGAAATAGGAACGCTTTAATGATGATTAATTTATTCGAGAATATAAATACTAAAAGATGACTAGATCTTTATTTCTCAACTCTCTAGACTCATCATCACCACCAGAATCTTTTGATCCCTATTTCAAAGCCCTATGGTATATTTTTAATGATGATTGGCAAAGTGCTCATGTAATTGTAGATGGTCCACCTGGAAGTATTTTTGCTTTACTTCATGCCGTTGTGCATCGGATGGAAGGGGATAGGTGGAATGCTAATTATTGGTATCGAAGAGCAGGTAAATCATTTCCAGAATTAGATTTTAAAGAGGAACGACAAGAGCTTTTAGATCATCTTTTGGAAGAAACTGACTCAATTTAGGCTGAGGCCAAATGACCGAGATTTCTTTGTTAAGAAGTATTGGGTGCCTTAAAGATCGAGGAAGATTGATGACGTGGTTATTCTAATGATGCCCAATCTTTTTCAGTAGCCTCAGATTTCTGATATTCCATTAATCCTATCCAGACATCATTCCGTTTTACAAGTAACATTTCAAAATGTACTAGAGAATTTCCTCGAACTTTACCATTGCTATCTATGGATTTGAAATGAAATATTCCTGTTTCATGGGCAGTAGATCCATCATTTATTCTTTGTGAGAAACGAAATTCTACGCTATCACTCGTTTTTCCAGCCTTGGTATCAGAGAACCCTTGTTTCCAGTTAGCTAGTGCGGTGGATATCGGTAAGGACACTTTGTTTTTTCCTGATGCAAAAATAACTACAGCATCGTCATGGTAGGCTGCTTTGTACCCCTCGAAGTCACCTTTATTCACTGTTCTAGATAATTCTGTCCAGAAGTAATCTAATTCCGCTAATCTTAAGGAGTCTTTTGAGCTATTAGTTTCAATACGAGTCATGCTTGTATAATTAATTGCTTTGACAGATGAAATACTTGCAATGAGTATGACAATGAATATGACTGTATATTTTTTCATGAGTTAAATTATGTAGATGTTGCAGAATAACTATGCTGAACTACGAAGATAAGTGCCACAACGATAAATGTTGAAATTTTCAACTTAATCAATTTCAGAATGAAGCTCTTTATGAATTTCAAAGTCTTTAGCTCAATGATATTCATTTTTGCTTGGTATTTCGAGGTAGTAGAAGCCCTATTACTTTAAAGTATGGCTATAAGAAAACTGATAAATATGTTTCATTAAGTGTCATTATACCATCTGTATATTCCTATGATGAGAAAGCAGCAATTAATTAGCTAGAATCAAATTTTTACGAATGGCTAACATACCAAATGTCAACATAGATAAAGCTAGTATTATGATTCCCCATTCACCCAAAGTAGGTATAGCCTTATTTATTGCACATGTTGAAATGGGCGCTGTAGAAACTACGTAAACTGGATTTGTATTGGCATCCGTCGCGATGGATGCGTGGTATCCATTGCCTGTGACATCTAGAACTGGATCAGCTCCAAAATCGTCAAAAGTGTAGCAAGCCAATAAGCCAGTCGAAGGGATGGCTCCCATTTGAGAACAACTGCAATTCATAGTTGATTGAATATCAAAAGAGTCTCGAGCTATATTCCAAACGCGTACTTCATCTATTACTGCATTTAAGTCACTTCCTCCAGCAAATGAATGCCGCTGCCCGATAATGATATTCGAGTTGGTAGGAAATACGAATGCAGAGTCTAGGGTTCTTTGATGGATGAGAGTTCCATTCCTGTATAACTGATAGTCGTAATCTTTGTAGGTCACAGCCATGTGAACCCATTCATTAGTAGAAGTCTCTTTTACCCCAGAGCCAGAGACCGTTGTTCTTCTAAAAAATTCTGAACTCAACATCCATCCATTGTTAGTTTCATTATATGTGATGGCATCGAAATTTTGGTGTGGCATACTATAATTGACATCTATTCCTACGACTCCACTACCCATATGATTGATATCGTTTAGTTTTACCCATGCTTCCATAGTCTTTTCTTTTAGTTCAATTCCTAAATGTGGAGTAGTCAAATAGTCTTGATTCCCATCAAGATTAAGAGCATTTCCCTGTGCAACTATTTTGGAATCACTACTAATGAAAATAATTACTAGTGCAATTAAGAGTGTGAAAGGAGTAAACGGTTTTTGGTAGAACATCAAAGGTTAGACCTTAAGTTATAAAGCCACAATCATACAATATTCATGAGAATAGAAGTAGAGTGATAATGAGATGATCTATATAGTCGAAGCAGAATGAAATTCATAGGGTTTTATTTGTTTCTGAGGAATTAGAAAGGTCAAAGCTTTGACAATTCAATCCGATTAGATTTTCCAAAATTTCTCTAGTTTAGGATCTGAAGTAATTGGGGCCAGCTGATTATCAAATGATCAAGACTCATTTTGGAGACTAATGTATCGATGTGTATGCTTTGACCATGATGCCCAAGACTGATTAAATCTTCAGTTAAATCTTCTGAGCGGATGATATTGCCCAATTGATTTTAATCTTGAGAAAGCCTTTAAATGAGTCAATGAGGTACAATTTTCGATTTACAAATCCTTTCCAATGGTCATCAGACTATCAAAACCTCCAATAGAGTCCAATGATGGATTGTTTGATATGTATAAAGTTTGAGATATTGAATTCAAATGATTAAAGGTATTGACTGCAAGTAACATACTATTGTTGAAAATATGTATACCATTTGCTTTTTTGATTTCATCTAATGCAGATATGTCAGTAAGTGTAGTATTCGAAGTTATAAATAAAGTGAAAACTCTTTCTAATGACTCCAGACTACCCAGATTGGTGCGAGAGGCCTCTCGGATTTTGTGTTATACTTTGGCAGTGGCTATAGCTCTTCTTTCTCTCCATTGGCAAACACACGATAGTATTTGTCGTATTCAATTAGCAGGCCTTCAGTATTTCCTTTTGGCCAGTTTTTATGGTAGTCCTCTGGATGTTTTACATCAATTCCAATGACTTTATTATTGTATGACCCTTTCACTTTTGATTGAAGAGTATGTCCAACTACAATTGACTTTGCATTAAATTTATAGAGGCCTCGTTCGACCTGTTCTTGGGTTAAATCATCTTTAAAATACCCTCTATACCAACATATCCCTGTTTTGGTAGACGTTAGTAACTGATCATTATTTTTCTTCTTTTTGGGATAGTAAGGTTTGTAATAGTTGCTTTGTATGACCTGATTGATTTCGTCGATACTTAATTTAGAATCTGCAACATCAGGATGTAATCCGCCGTGAGCAAAAAGATTTCCATTGATAATTTCTAATGCATTTTTACCAGACATCCATTTGCCTAAAAATGAACTTGAATTATACAATTCACTCTGCCTTTTTCCTAAAATATTACTTACAGCAAGATACTTTTCTGCTGAGGCTCCATAATCACCTTGCATATTTTTTAGTTCATGATTCCCTATGATAAAATGTACAAATCCTCCTTGTTTTGTGGCGTTTTGTTCTAATTTGTATATAAACCACAGTACCTGAGTTACAGACCAGCCTCTATCCACAAAATCACCAACCAAAACTAAATGTCCTTTTCCAAAAGTCCAATTGAGTTTTTTATCAATAACCTTATTGTTTATTAGAAAATCTCGGAATGTTTTATAACCACCTTCAATATCTGAAATTGCTATGATCGGGTTGCCATCATCATATGTAGTTTTAGGATTTTGACCATTTGAGTTTATCTCAATATCAAAACTTGTCGAATCAATCTGAAAATAACTCGTTATAGTAATTTCTGCATTGGTGGAATATTCCTTTTTATCAATATAAAATCCATCAGATTTATTTCCTCTAACGTAATTTACGTTGAGACTACTATCGTTTTCGTAAAAAACATAGGGCCCTTCATTGTCGATATTATACATTAAAGGATGATCAGAATAATGCAAAGAGGCACCATGGTATAGACCAAATGCCACAGCAATACTTCCCAATACTAAGATGGTTGAGAGTATATGCTTAAAGTATCTTATTATTTGATTTTTCATTTCTACTTCTTTTCAATTTTATTTCAGCAAACTTAAATTCAAGGTTATGGAATGTAAAACAGTTGGGACAAACAGAACCATAAAAGTGACACACGATTTGGCTTTGTGTTTAAAGCGAATTTGTCCCACAATTTTCTATTTTGAACACGCTTAATAGGGTGTTTGTCAACTTTCTTTGATGCTAAGACTTGGCATCCTAATTTTACTGTATGATATTCCAGGTTAATAGAAATAAACGGATTCTGTTTCTTGCAATTGCAATGCTACCAGTAGTAATTCCAGTGCTACTAACAGCATTTGAGTTAATTTCTACAGAAAAAGAATCAGTTGTCTTTTTAGAAGGATATCCTACCTCAGTCAGCACACTTGTTCTGTTGTATTATTTACTTCTACTTATTATTGGAGCTTCTTGGCTGATCAAAAATTTCATTTCACTATTTCAACTAAAGAATGAAAAAGCTAGAACAGAAATGATGCATTTAAAAAGTCAAGTGAACCCACACTTCTTCTTTAACACATTGAACAATCTATATGGCTTGATCGGTACTGACCCCTCAAAAGCACAACTGTTGACCCTTAAACTATCAGATATGATGCGCTATAGTATCTACGAAGGCGAACGAGATCGGGTTACATTGAAAGAAGAAGTTAATTATTTACAGAAATATATTGAGCTTCATAAAATGCGCTACCACAAAGAAATTGATATACAGTTTGATGTTCAAATTGAAGATGACTTTGAGGTAGTGCCACTACTTTTTATTATCCTTCTAGAAAATGCTTTTAAACATGGTATAGAGAGTTTATGTGAAGATGCATATGTTGATCTAAGTCTGAAAACAAGAAACGATGAAGTGTATTTTACAATTGAAAATACCTTTGATATTTCACAACCAAAAGAAGACAATGGTATAGGTTTGAAAAACTTAAAAAGGAGATTAGAATTGGCATATCCTAAAAGACATAACCTTGTCTTTTCTGTTAAGAAAAATGTCTATAAAGCGCAATTAACAGTGCAATTATGATAAAGTATTTAATCATTGATGACGAATATATAGCCCATGATATTGTAAAAGGTTATTGTGACTTATTGCCAAATATGCAGTTGATGAAGAGTTGCTTTAATGCATTAGAAGCTATTGAATATTTGAATGAAAATGCAGTTGATATAATATTTTTGGATTTGAATATGCCAAAACTTAAAGGGTTTAAATTTTTAAAGACTTTGACTCGACCTCCTAAAATAATTGTAACGACTGCTTATCAAGAATTTGCCATTGAAGGGTATGAACTCAATGTTTCAGATTATTTATTGAAACCTTTTTCTTTTGAGCGTTTCTTAAAAGCGATCAATAAAACAATGAATTCCTCAAACAGAACAATACATTCAGTTATTAATTAAGAAGAGGAATTCTCCGATAGTATATTTTTCAGAAGCAGTAAAAGGTATATTCAGGTGAGCATTAGCATTATTCAATATATTGAAGCTGCAGGAAATTATACAAAAGTTATTACAACTGATGAAGTGATTTCAATACGAGAGAAATTTTCTGATGCTTTAGATCTACTAAATGGTATTGATTTTATTCAAGTCCATAAATCATTTGCTGTATCAAAAAAACACATCAAAAGTATTGAAGGCAATCAAATTTTCATTTTTGATAATATTATTCCGATTGGGAAGCTGTACAAAGCGAATGTTCTCCAAATGTTGAAATTGAACTAGCTCGAGTGGTTCAATTCTTTGTCAAAAAGTAATGATGGAAATTTGAAATAATAAATGAGATTCAAGAGAAATTTTCAATGTTTATTCCTATCCCAATGAAGCCTTGCTATTCTTAAGGCA
>DKPS01000112.1 GCA_002471345.1 Saprospiraceae bacterium UBA7328 | reverse complement strand
ATATCACAGGTTTTACTATGAAAGAGGATAACAAGAGAAAAGAAAGCCCTCGGAAGGTCTGGGAGAAGTTCTCTAAGCATCTTTATGATAAGGATACTCGTATAGTTGGTCAGAATTTATTAGGATTCGATGTTTATATGGTTAATATCTGGCGTGAGTTAATGAAGCTAGAGGCTGACTACTCATATGTAGAACGCATTATTGACACAAGAGCTTTAGCTGTTGCTATAGCGAAAGACATCCCAGTAGACAAAGACGATTTTATTAGTTGGCAGTATAGACTTATAAATCATAGGGAGAGAAAGCTTAAAACATCTCAAGCATTTTTGCTTAAAAAATACAATATAGATCATGATCCCAAACGATTGCATGATGCCCTTTATGACATCGAGATGAATTTTAAAGTTTTCCGTAAACAACTTTTTGACTTAGAAATATGAGTTTATCAAAATACACAGGATATAAAACGCCTTTTCCAGTTGGTGTTAAGTTGCCAGAGATTAAGATTGAGAATAAATACTATCAAGAAGTCTCATGCGAAGAGTCTGCAGACAATTATCAGTTTCTAAGGAAGTTGTGTTTTAAGCGTCTTCAGCAAAGAGGTATAGATAAATTTGATAATGCCCAAGTTTACTATGATAGGTTAAAAGAAGAGTTATCTATCTTTCAAGAGTTAGGGTTTGTAGACTACATATTGCTCAACTGGGATATTATTAATTTTTGCGTAGAGAATGATATACCTACAGGAGCGGGTCGAGGTAGTGCTGCTGGTTCTTTAGTTCTCTATGTCATTGGTGTGACAAATATAGATCCGATTGAGTATGATTTATTCTTTGAGAGGTTTGTTTCTAAAAGCCGCGCCAGAAAGATAGAGCATGAGGGAGAAACGTTTCTTGATGGAAGTTTACTAGCTGATGTTGATAATGACATTTCTTATGATCGAAGACTGGAGGTTATCAAGTATATCGAGGAGAAATATAAAGGTAAGACTTCTAAGATTCTGACATTGAATACCCTGAGTGGTAAACTTTGCATGAAGGAATGCGGGAAGATAGTCGCAGAATTGTCGGAGATGGAAGTTAATCACATTAGCGACTCGATTCCTAAGCATTATGGAATAGTGGCTAAATTACAAACGGCTTACGAAGAGAGCGAGAGTTTTAAAAATCATGCAGATAAATACCCCAAAGTCTACAAGATAGCTAAAAAGCTCCAAGGGTTGAATAAGAATACTGGGGTCCACCCTTCTGGGATATCTATTTCTTTTTATGAATTAGATGATATTATGCCACTACAGACGACAAATGATGGGTCTTTGATCTCTGCGTATGACATGAATGATGTTGCGAGTTTGAGCGTTAAGTTTGATATCCTTGGCCTTCGAACATTGTCTGTTGTTCATGATGTGTGTAAGGGGCTTGGAATAAAGGCTTCTGATATAGATCCCCATGACCCTAGTATTTATGCAGCACTAGCTTGCTTAAGATCTCCGCAGGGCTTGTTTCAGATCGAAGCGGACACGAACTTCAAAGTCTGTAAGTTGATATCTCCTCAGAGCTTGGAGCAATTATCAGCGGTGGTAGCTATAGCAAGACCTGGAGCTTTAGATTTCAAGGATGCTTATGCCACGTATGTAAGAACTGGTGAATTCCAATCTGTGCATGAGTATTTTGATGATATCCTTAGCTATACTGGCGGTATTCCTCTCTATCAAGAACAGTTGATGAAAATGGCTGTGAAAGTAGGCTTTAGCTTGGACGAATCTGAGCAACTAAGGCGTATAGTCGGGAAGAAGAAGGTGGACAAAATGCCAGAGTGGAAGGCTAAAATTGATGACAAGATAAAAGAGAACGGCTTAGAACCTGAAGTGGCAGAAGTCCTTTGGAAAGTCGCAGAAGACTCTGCTAATTATTCTTTTAATAAATCTCACTCTATAAGTTATGCTTATCTAGCTGCTATCACTATTTATCTGAAATTCAACCATCCTCAAGAATTTTATCTCAGCCTGTTAAAGTATGCTAAGTTTGAGCCTAATTCTCATGAAGAGATCGCTAAGATATCCCAAGAGCTTTGTCACTTTGATATTGAGTTGTTACAGCCAGATTTAAATAAGTCGGATATCGATTTCAAAATCGAAGGTAAAGATATTAGGTATGGATTAAATTCTATAAAAGGTGTCTCCACTAAAGTTTTAGTGTCCTTATTAGAATTTAGAGAGGATTCATTTTCTAATAAGTATGAAGTGTTTTTGGCGGCGAAACAAGCAGGGCTGAACATAGGGACTTTATCAGCTTTGATACAGGCTGGTCTTCTAGACTCATTTGTTAAGCACACTCGACCAAGATTAGTTTTAGAGGCTCAGACCTTTAATGTTTTGACGGATAGAGAAAAGAGGAATTTAGTTGCGCTTGGCGAGTCATACGATTACGATATAATAACATCGATACATGAGGTAAAAAAACAAGACATGGTTGGAGACGATAATAGAGCGATATTTAAGGATAGCAGGTTTGAGACATTTAAGAAAAAATATAAGCCTTATAAGCAAATTTATGAGATGAACAAGGTGCATAATAAGTATGCTAATTGGTATTTTGAAGAAAAACTGTTAGGATATAGCTACTCTCATAACATTAGAGAGATATTCAGCTATGGAGAGGACTTCCATTCTGCTGACGCAGTGAAAGATCTTGAGTCTAGAGCAAGAATAAAATTTGTAGGATCTTTAACTGACATTATTAAAAGAACTAGTCGCAACGGGAATAAATATGCTAGATTGACTATGCAAGATGAAACTGGGGTTCTAGAAGGTCTTTTCTTGGACAGTGAGAGAGAGGGTAGATTGACTAACTACTTAGATTCTGGGAAAAAATTGCCTAAGAAAGGTGATGTCGTTATAGTATTTGGGTCCAAAGGAGATGATATTGTCTTTTTAGAAAAAATAGTTCCTTTAAAGGATAAAATCTACATGAAACTATCTGAACTAAAATAGTGTAAAGAATTATGATGGGTTTAGCCGATTTCAACCTCACGCCTAAAGCAAAGAAAGGATTAAAAGATTCTAAAAAATTTGCTAAGGATAATGGTCACGATTTAGTAACAGTAGCTCACTTAGTATATGGGTGTTTATCAAACATATCAGATACTTGTTCGCTTAGACTAAAATCTTACGATATAGATTTTGATATTAAGTTATTTGAAGATATTTTTAAAAAATACTCGAAATCAAATGAGCATTACTTTTTGAGTAAAAAGGGCCAAGGAGGATGGCATAGCGATGTAAATGAGATGATAAAATCTGCGAAGGATTTCTCAGATATGTTTGATAGCTATTTTATTGGTATAGAGCATATACTTTATGTAATTTTAGATTCCGATAATGATTTTATCAAATTTTTGTCTAGAAACAGTATAGACTTATTGCTTGCGAAAGATTTGATTGAGGGATATATCTTAGAAGATAGTATTCCCCCTCTGGATCAGATGAAAAGTTCGTTTATTTCTGATCCAGAAGAGTTAGTTGGTGTTGAAGACATTCAATCACCATTACCCAATATATCTAAATACTGTATCAACCTAAATGAAAAGTATCTTTCTAAAAAAAGCTCCACGATCTCTGGAAGGGATGATGAAATCCATCAGCTTGTAGAAATACTCTCCAAGAAAAACAAAAGTAATGCTATATTGGTTGGAGATGCGGGTGTCGGTAAAACTGCTATAGCAGAGGGTTTAGCTCAAAAAATCGTAGGCCAAGAAGTCCCACCTCACATGTCTCTGATGCAGATCTGTTCTGTGGATATTAGCGCAATGGTTGCTGGGACTAAATACAGGGGAGAGTTTGAGGAGAAGTTTAAAGCTCTAATCTCAGAAGCGGAAGAAGAGCCTAACATCATATTATTCTTTGATGAGATCCATACAATTATCGGAGCTGGTAATTCAGAAGGAGCTGTTGATGCTTCGAATATGCTCAAGCCAGCTTTGGCTAGAGGCGAGATCAAATGTATAGGTGCTACAACCACTCAAGAATATAAGAAATTTTTTGAAAAAGATACTGCCATTAAGAGGAGGTTTGATAAAATTGAGATAGAAGAGCCTACTAAGTCAGAGACTAAAGAGATTATTCTAAAAACTATTTCGTATTATGAGGATTTTCATAATGTTAAGTATTTAGAGTCTGACATTGATACTGTAATAGATTTCTGTGAAAAATACTTAAGTAATAAAAAGTTTCCTGACAAAGCTTTTGATATAATTGATCAACTAGGGGCTAGAACTAGGATTAAATACAATAAGACCCCAGCTAAGGTTGACGATGTTAGGAATTCCTTCTGTAAGGTCTTAATGGATAGTGATAATGATCAAGAGTTGGACGAGGAGCAGTTCACTCTACTACTAAAAGATTATCTTCAAGTGATGT
>DKPS01000127.1 GCA_002471345.1 Saprospiraceae bacterium UBA7328 | reverse complement strand
GTATTCCCCATCACATTTGTTTCAGGATTTTTACTCAACAAGTACATCACGTTTCCTGATTCAGAAATCCCTACACACATTCAATTTTTCAGATACCTTGTTGTAGGTATCGGAGCATTGCTCTTGAGTTATGTAGCGATGAAGTTATTTGTTGATTATCTGAAGTTCTACCCTACCCCTTCCAGGTTTTTGACCATTATCATAACTGTGATATATGCATACATTCTACAGACCAGATTCAGTTTCAAAGTAAATGAATGAACAGGTATGCTATGGATTGATTATTTTTAATCAGCCTTTCATAAATGTTTTAAATCATTGTTTAGACTTTAAACACAATTTTCTTTCATGAAACAATCATTTCTCTTTATCTGTGTCTCATTTCTTTTTTCATTTCATACTAATGCACAGAAAGATTATTCACAAGATTTAATGTCAGTGGACAATATTATTGAAGCCTTATATGGAGTCATTTCAGGAGATAAGGGTGTAGAACGAGATTGGGATAGATTTAGAAATCTATTTATTCCAGAAGCACAACTCGTTCCAAGTAGTAAAAATAAAGAAGGAAATCTCGGTTATCGGATAATGAGTCCTGATGGCTATATCAATTCTTCCGGTCATTTTTTAGTAGAAAATGGTTTTCATGAAGTTGAAATCCATAGAGTAGTAGAACAATATGGCTCTCTCTTGCATCTATGGAGCACGTATGAGTCATATCACCAAAAGTCTGATAAAAAACCTTTCGCTAGAGGAATTAACTCCATACAAATGATCAAAAAGGAAGGCCAGTGGAAGATAGTTCAGATCTATTGGTTGGGCGAATCTGAGGAAAATATACTTCCTCAAAAGTATCTGCCAGAGTAGACTACAAAGATTGGCTCTTTTCAATGTTCCCTGATCCATATATCTTTAAACTCAACTCCTTGTCCTTCTGACTGGAGGCCTATGTAACCCTCTTTAAGAAGCATACCATCAATTTTAATTTTTGGATCGAATCCATTGGCTACACCTCCTCCTATCTGTGGCTTTGTATATCTCAATACTTCATTGCCATTTACTTTGTGAATGACAAGTGAATCTCCATATACAATCAGGTCCGCCTCCACCCATTCATGCCATTGGTAAGAATCAGAAGAAGATGAAATGCAATGCCTTGGGTCCATTTTCCCTTCATAATACACTTCTGTCCCTGGTGAACACATATTTCCTGTGGCTCTATTAGGTTCTTTTTCCCAATCTGCTAACATTTGATATTCTACGGATATAGGCCAGTCCTGCTCCTTTAGAATGGTCTGTGGAGCTTGAGAATGAAACATCACCCCACTATTTCTATAAGTAAATGATGGAGCATCTTCCATGAACTGATTAATAAATCGGTATTGAAATTTCAAGTGATATGATGAAAAAGATTGGTTATAGAATAAATGACCATACCGGTTATCAAACTTGTCATACCCATCATAATTAATCTGTATTCTATCCCCTACCACTCTGAAAGTATTTTCATAGTTATCACCTACATCATGATGATATATTTTAGGTATCCAGTTGTCGAGGTTTTTACCATTGAAGAGCGCTTTCCATTCTTCTGTTGATCTTGGATCATTTGTCTTACATGAAAGCACTGCTGATACTGATATTACTATACCAAGCATCCAGATAAATGATGAAGTAGTTTTTGTCATATTTTTAAAATAAAGCTTTAAACTATGAATAAGTATTGAATAAGATCACCTCTACTCAGAAGACAAGTTTATTTCAGTAATTGGATCCTGTTAATGAATTGATTTAAAAGCTGAAAAAAGTATTATTAGATCTCGTATTTATAATTATCGAAGCTGGGTAGGAATCGAAAGGGAATCTTAATAAATTAGGCGAAGCTCAGTAAAATGAAAATAGTGTTTAACAATCTTGATAACTTCTCAATAAAGATTTATGAATGAAACTATAAACTTAAAAAGGATAAAATTAAAATGTTAGAAAGCCGAAAAACTCTGTCAGGGTGAATAAATAAAACGGAACTTTTATAATACAAAAGTTCCACATAACAGTCCTAAAACTCTATTAAACAGGAACTTTGAAGATGAAAGTTCTTCTTATAAACAAGTTAGGCACAATTAAACAATAGATAAATGAAAAATGTATTATTCTTAATATTCTTACTCTTACCATTATTTGCTATTTCTCAAGATTTAACGGAGACAAGCACTATAAATATTACCAAAACTTGGTCTCAAGAGCCAAATGGTTATAATTATCCAATGAGTATTCATGTTCCTTCAGGAAGTGTCCCTCAGAATGGATTTCCAGTATGTGTCCTTCTACATGGTAATCAGGGAAATGGTTCAGGTATTCTTTCACAATTTGAAGGTATATTGGATGGCCATGTTCTAATAGCTCCAACAGGTTACCAAAAAAGCTGGAATCTATGTGCAGAAAAGAGCGATGCCCCAGATATTGAGATGGTAAATGAACTTGTAACCATTTTACAAAACTTCTCGAATATTAACCCAAACCAAATTAGAATTTTAGGCTATTCAAATGGTGCTGGGCTTGCCAATAGAGTATTCGCAGAAAACACCAATACTGGAATTGATATCGTGTGTGCTATTGTATCTCAGCTAAATGAACCACAATATCATTTGGGGAATTTTTATAAACCAAGTGCCCAAACTATTCCTTCAAGTGAATACTGTGGTTATGATCTTCTAGCGAATCCTCTGGATAGTAGAAAGTACCTTAGTATTTGTAATGAAAATGACCCAATAATTCCTTATAAGGGTGGCAAATCCTTTGTTGGAGTTAGTTTTTTGTCTGCTGAATCAGCCGCATATCAAATTGCTAAAATTCAAGGTTATACTGGCAGTCAATTGGAAACAGGAACTTCTATTGGCAATCCTGCTGTATTTGAATTTTCTTATTTATCTGGAAATGTAACACACATCAAAGGGAATGTTGGACATGAAATGAACAAGACTCAAACTGACTACGTGAAAGAATTCTTTTCAGATTGTAAAATCTCACAATAATCAGCTTTTTTGAACAAAACAACTGTACCTAACAAGGGAGCCTGTTGACTAAGTATTAAA
>DKPS01000090.1 GCA_002471345.1 Saprospiraceae bacterium UBA7328 | reverse complement strand
TCATTGTGAAGCATTAATAGAAGTGTGGAAGGGGGGTAAAATTGGAGAGAAATATAATATTGGAGGAGAATGTGAACTTCATAATATTGATTTAATTAGAAAAATTATTTCTATGATGGGAAAAGAAGAAAGTATGATAGAATATGTAAAAGATAGGCCGGGACATGATAGAAGATACTCAACTAGTATTAATAAAATTTCTGCTAATTTAAGTTGGAGACCAAAATTTGATATTGATGAAGGACTTAAAAAAACAATTGATTGGTATGAAAAAAATAGAGACTAGCGTTGATGGTGCTTATGTTCTTGAGGTTGAGAAGTTTGGAGATGATAGAGGTTTCTTTATGGAGTCTTTTAATCTAAAAACATTTCAAGAGGAAGTGGGCGACTTTAATTTTGTTCAAGATAATCATTCGATGTCATCAGAGGGTGTTCTAAGAGGATTACATTATCAAATTAAACATCCACAAGGTAAATTAGTAAGATGCACTAGGGGAGAAATATTTGATGCTATTGTTGATTTAAGAACTTATTCTCCAACATTCAAAGAGAAATATATTATTAAATTAGATAGACCTGATTTAATGTTATGGATTCCGCCAGGTTTAGCTCATGGATTTTTCACTGTATCTGATGAAGCTGAGTTTGAATATAAAGTTACTGATTATTATTATCCGCAATATGATCGTACTTTAATGTGGAATGATAAGGAGATTGGAATATCATGGCCGTTCTATGAATATTGGGGATATCCAGAACCAAAATTATCAAAGAAAGATAAAAGAGGATTATCGTTTGAGGAGTGTCATAAGTATGAATAAATTATCTTTGTTTGGAGGAACTGGATTTATCGGGGTAAATTTTGTGAAGAACAAGTGAAGTGCATGGCAAGATCGTATAAGGAGGGTTGCACAAACTCTCCTTTTTTGGTATAATATTATAATGCTGTATGATCAGTTTTAATGCTATAGATATATGGCAATACCCTTGCAACTATGAAGACAATAGAGAAAACAAAGTTTTTAGATTTAGTGATTACAAATGAAAACACTTAAAGAAATTCTTGAAGAATATAATCTGAATATTACAACAAATCCAGATTATGGTACAGATAAGGGAGATCCAAAAACATTTGTTGATGGATTTTATCAAGAAAAGTTTGAACCAATTAGGAATAAAAAACTCACCTTAGTTGAGATTGGTGTCCGTTCGGGTGCTTCTCTAAAAATGTGGAAAGAATTTTTTTCTAAGAGAGCTACTATCATTGGTATTGATAATCTTCAAGACTTTAAAGATAATCGAACACCAATTAATAAAGAATGGACAACAGATGGTGTCCAATTTATTGATGCAGATGCCTACAGTCAAGAGACTGTAGATGGTATTGACGGTAAGATTGATATTCTTATTGATGATGGTCCACATACTTTTCAAAGTCATCTTGAACTTCTGAAGTTATATCTTCCGAAGATGAATGAAGGTGGATATATTGTCATCGAAGATATTTCTTATCCTCCAAATAATCTCTACGATGCTGTCCCAGAAAATTATAGAGAAAAGTCTTATGTATGCGACTTTGGTGGATATGATGATAGACTGATTGTTATTGAGGTTTGAACTTATGAAAGTATTTGATGTATTCTTGTTCTTTAATGAACTAGATCTTCTTGAAGTCAGACTGAATCTACTCTATCCCTTTGTTGATCACTTTGTTATCAATGAAGCGACCAAGACATTTTCGGGTTTAGATAAACCACTCTACTATCTTGAGAACAAAGATAGGTTTGAGAAGTTCCAAGACAAGATTATTCACAATGTTGTACCACTCCCCACAGATCAACAACTAGATGACTTGGGGAGACGATACAACACACCTGTAAGATGTCATCAAAATGATGCCTTCCAGAAGAATAATATTGCAGACTTTCTTGATACTGTCTGTGACTCTGAGGATGTCATCATTTGGAGTGATATTGACGAGATTCCAAAGCCAGAAGTCATTGAAAATATGACTGACTTCTATACTCCTGGTAAAGTTTACAATTTTGCTCAAGAATATTGTATGTGTTACCTGAACTATGTCGAAAAGACAGGTGTTTATAGGTCACAGACCTCTGATTTTGACTATGAAGACTATCCAAAATGGATAGGAACAAAGATGTTTGACTTTTCTTTCCTAGAGAAATACACACTCACTGACATGAAGAGGGACTTACCTGATGAGGAAAACTTTAGATTGTCACCAGGTGGATGGCACTGGACATACGTTGGAAGTGAGGGTGCTTCAGTAGAGGATAGGGTTATCACCAAGATTGAGAGTGCGGCACATCAAGAACACAACAATGATTATGTGAAGAAATCTATTATTGATCGTTTAAATTCTAGTCAGGATCCATTGGGTCGTGGTCAAGGTAGGTATGAAACCGTTGAGGTTGATGACAGCTACCCTGATTTTATTCTGAAAAACAAAGAAAACTATTCTTATTTGATTAAAGATGTTAGCAACTGAGATTCTTAGAGGTCAGGGTATTGGTAATCAATTATTCTGCTATGTAACTGCGAGGTCTATTGCTCACACGAGGGGACTAGACTTTGGTGTCAAGGACACTGGTTGGAGTGGAGACAAGAGGTATAATCAGAGTGGTTTTTACTGGTTTGACCTTGACTGGGGACAGGAAGTTCCAGATGGTTTGGATGTTTATTATGAAAAAGAGGTAAGAAAGAATATTAATACCTGTCATCATGACATGACTGTTGGGTGTGATGTCAGAGGATATGACCAAGGATTGATGGATGTTCCTGATAATACCATCATTTTTGGTAATATGCAGGACGAAAAGTATTTTGACCACAACAAAGAGTTGGTCAAAGAGTGGTTGAAGGTCAAGGAAGAGTACGACACATACGAATACATGGACGATGATGTCTGTGTGTTGAACTACAGAGGTGGTGAGTATGTTGGATTTCATGAACTATATTTGACCAGAGAATACTGGTTGAACGCTATGGAAAACATGACAAAAATCAATCCAAACATGAAATTTGTCACAATTACCGATGATGTAAAGGCATCACAGGATATGTTACCAGAAATTCCAGCCTATCATTTCACTGTTGACAAGGATTACTCTATCATTAAGAATTCAAAACATGTGATTCTGTCTAATTCTAGCTTCTCATTCTTTGCTGTGTATACTAGCGATACTATTGAGAACATTATTGCTCCCAAGTATTGGGCTAGACATAATGTCTCTGATGGGTACTGGGCAATGTCGCAGAATATATACAGTGGTTGGACATATCAGGATAGATATGGTAATATATCAACATCTGAGGAGTGTGTGAAGGAATTGGGGAAGTATAATGGATAAATCTTTGGTAGTTTCCAACTACAATACGGAACTTAATTGGTTGAAGGAGACATACTCTCATGGGTTTTCTCATGAGAATACTTTCATCTATGATAAAAGTGACAAAGAAATGGATTTTAACCGTCTAGGATGGATTACAAGGGTCCCAAATTATGGTGCAAATCAGTATGATTATATCTCATTTATCATTGATCACTATGATAATCTTCCAAAGATGTCATATTTCATAAAAGGGAATCTATTTTCCAAACATGAAAACTATTATACAACTAGGGAAAGATTCTCTCAGATGTTAGATTCTGAAGAACTCTTTAGTGGTTGGCAAGATAAACAACTGTTGGTTGATAATTTTTGTCATACTAGTACCACTCCTTTAGAGATTCTTCGTGATGGTAGATTGCGTCAACCAATTGGTTGGTGCAGTTTTGGGGGCAATCCATCTATGGAGAGTAGGTATTTTTCAGATCATACTTCACTTGTAAATTCATTTTTTGTGAATCCACCTCCAACAGATGTAATTGAGTTTGTGCCTTCCTCACTTATGGCAGTACCTAAGGAAAATATTTTAAGATATAGTAAAAATCTATATCAAAAATTGAAAGATATTTTATCTTATAAACCAGAACCACCATTCAATCCAACATGTACTGAAGCCTTTGTTATTGAAAGAATTTTCTGGTTTATGTGGACTAACAACCTGATTGAATCGGACCAATAAACATGAGTAAAATTATTTAAAATGAAAAATCAACACGGATACTGCTATTCAGAGGTATTGCCAATTGCAAATTATTCTCCTTGGGATGGTGATGAACAGTTTAAATTAATATACAGTATAGTGACTAGACCCTCACCTTTTGGTCATTGGACAATGACTCAAATTGATAGGTATAGGTCTTATGAATTGTGGAAACTGGTAGAGCAAAGTTCAAAATTAAAAGAAGGTAGTCTTATTGAGATTGGGACGTGGTGTGGTGGATCTGGTGGGTTAATCGGATCAATAGCTAGAAGTTCTGGCATATCAGATACTTTTTATATGTGTGATACATATAAAGGTATTGTGAAGGTGGATAAAAGTCAAGATTCTCACATGGAAAATGGAATGCTTGATGATGCAACCTATGAATGTGTTGATTTTTTAATCAATAAAGTTTTGGGTATTGAAAATGTAAAAATTTTAGAGGGTATTTTTCCAGATGATACGTCGCACCATATTCCTGATGATGAAAAGTTTAGATTTTGTCATATTGATGTAGATGTCTATCGAGGATCTGAGGATATTGTCGCATGGATATGGGATAGATTGGTTCCTGGTGGGATTATTGTTTATGATGACTATGGATTTGATACTGCTGATGGAGTTACCAAACATGTTGAGGAACAAAGAAGTTGTGAAGATAGAATAGTTATTCACAATTTGAATGGACATGCTATTATTATTAAACTTTTTTGAGTTATAATAAATATAATGAGAACTAACAAATGTTACCCATGGAGTAAGTGATGACTGCTATACCTTATAAGGGTGTTGAACTCTTTAATAAAGACGGTTCATACAAAAAAGAAGATGATAAAGTACAAGGAAGAAGTTATAGTAGTAATCTAACTAAACTTTTAAAACAACTTCCAAAACTACAAAATTTGCAGGAGGGTAAACCAGCTTCTCCTGTGATGGCGCATATTTCATTGACAAATTCTTGCAATCTAACTTGCTCCTTCTGCTGTTTTGCAAACAGAGACATCTCTGAGAAGATGCCTACGGAAAAAGTATTCCAAGCACTTGAGAGTTTCAAGGCAATTGGTGTGACTGGAGTTGAATTCACTGGTGGTGGTGAACCTAGCATTCATCCAGACTTTAAAGCGATTGTAAACTATGCTAAGGACTTAGGTTTTAGTCTTGGTATCTGTACCAATGCAGCAAGATTTGGAAAGGATAGAGCAATCAAAAAAGATATTGTAGAATTATTTGATTGGGTTAGGATGGGTATGTATGGTTTCTATGAGGGTTATGATTATGACCTGAGTGTCTTTGAGGGAACTAATTGTAAACCTTCTGCTGCCTATGTCTGGGATGAGAACTTAGAGACTTCCAAAAATCCAAACATTACTGGTGAGTGGAGTGATGTAAAAAACAAACGTGTTCTTTCTAAGAAATTTCAGACTACCGATAATTTCATTCGTATGCTAGACTGGGTTGAGGAGAATGGTATTCCCTGCCGTATTGCTTTCAACGCCATTAAGGACGTTAAGGAAACTGCAAAAGATATCGAAACTATTCGTGGTATCATTGAAGCATATGAGGAAGATCGTGGAAAAAAATTAAAGTCCGCATTCTTATCAGACTTTAATTTCAAAGGTGAACGTAGGAATGATCATTGCTATATGCATATGGTAAAACCATTCTTGTTTACTGATGGATATATCTATGCATGTCCTTCTGCTGAATTGTCCATTGAGAACAACTATAATTACGTTCCCGAATCACAGTTTGCTGTATGTGACATTGATGGTATCGAAGATTTTTATAATCAGGGACCAACTCTCAGACATCATGGATGTCATTACTGCAAATATGCGATGCAGAATGAACTGCTTGATGATATACTAACTGATACAATTCACAATGACTTTGCTTGACATGCACCAATTTACAAAAGATTATTATGAGGATGGAATTCGTAAACATATATCTGGTTATGAAAATTATAAATGGATGCCAACCAGATCAATTCCAGAAGCTTTAGATATTCAAGAATATTTTGATTTTAAAACTTGTGTTGATTATGGATGTGCCAAAGGATTCTTAGTTCATGCCCTCAGAGTCATTGGATGTGATGCCTATGGTGAAGATATAAGTGAATATGCTGTAAATAATTGTCATCCAGGTGCTAATGATTACATCTCTCTTCCAAATGATAAAAAGTATGATCTTTTAATTTGTAAGGATGTATTAGAGCATGTTCAAGTTGAAGATATTCCTGGAGTTCTTGAGACCTTTAAGAAAAAGGGGGATCAATTTTTCTTTACTATTCCATTGGGTGATGATGATAGATTTAGAATTAGAGAATATGAGGTTGATGTAACTCACGTAACAAAAAAAGATGAAGAGTGGTGGATTAATATGTTTGAATCACACGGATTTAAATTGAATAAATTTTCTTATGAATTTGGATCTGTTAAGAAAAAATGGATTGATTCATACCCATATGGAAACGGATTTTTCTTTCTTGATAAGATATGATTTCTGTATATGGTGGGACTGGATTTATTGGAGGTTCATTCTGCGACCTTTTTCCAGATGAGATTATAAAAATTCCTAAAGAATCTAGAGAACCACAATCTAAAAATATTCTTTATTTTATTAGCACAACTACAAATTATAATATATTTAAAGATCTTCATATAGACATTAATACCAATCTAAATGTATTAATGGAAGTTCTTCAATACTGTAAGGACAATGATACTATCTTTAATTTTATTAGTACTGGATTTGTCTATGGTTTAGATGTAATTAATGCAAAGGAAACAGATCTTCCAGATCCTGCAGGATTTTATTCAATTACGAAGAGAACTGCAGAAAAAATGCTAGTCTCTTTTTGTCAAAATTTTGGATGCAAATATCGTATTCTTAGACTTTCCAATGTTTATGGAACTGATAAAACTGTTTCTATGCAAAAGAATGTTCTTGGATTTATGGTGAATAAGTTAAAAAATAACGAAGATATTTGTTTATATGAAGGTGGAATGGTCTACAGGGACTATATGCATGTTGATGATGTTTCTAGGTCTATAAAATTTATTATGGAAAGGGGTGCCGAAAATGAAATATATAACGTTGGCACTGGACATCCTAGTTATTATTATGATATAATAAAAATGGCTCACGATTACATACCAGGATGTACCAGTAAAATTACTTCTATGGAAACACCAGAGTTTTATTCAAGGAATCAACCTAAGAATTTTTATTTAAATTCTGAAAAACTAATCAAAATGGGTTTTAAAGAAAACACTTCATTAAATATTGGAATTAAAAAATTATGTACCAACTGATTAATAAATTCATAGAATCTGCTAAGGAGATTGAGGGTGACGTATTCCCCTTCCTTGCTAATAAGAAGAGTTTTAATCCTGAAACCGACTCTGTATACTACTCTGGACCTTATTGGGATGATGAAGAAATATCGGAGATGATTCATTCGATATTTAAGGGTAAGTGGTTATCTTCTGGTGAGAAAGTTAGTAAGTTTGAAAGACAGTTCTCTAAGAAGTTTGGATTTGATCATTCGGTTATGGTGAACTCTGGGAGTTCTGCTAACCTTGTGATGATTGCTGCTCTTAAAAAATACTTTGAATGGGAAGATGGTGATGAAATTATCGTCTGTGCTTGTGGATTTGCGACTACTGTTGCACCTATTGTCCAAAATGGATTGACTCCAGTCTTCGTTGATATTGATTGGCAAGATCTTAACTGGAACCTGAACGAGGTTGAGGCAAAGATTAGTGATAGAACCGTAGCTGTAATCTCCTCACCAGTTTTGGGAAATCCATATGATATGGATACTCTTGTAAATATCTGTAAAAATAATGAGATTAAACTGATTGCAGATAACTGTGATAGTCTTGGGAGTAAGTGGGATGGGAAGTATCTGACAGATGTTGCAGTTGCTGCTTCATGTTCTTTCTATCCAGCACATCACCTCTGTACTGTTGAGGGTGGTATGGTATCCTCAAACATTAAAGAGATTGTAGATCTTGCAAGGAGTTTTGCCTGGTGGGGTCGTGATTGTTACTGTGTAGGTCAACAGAATCTTCTTTCCTGTGGAACTTGTGGTAAGAGGTTTGATAAGTGGTTGGATGGTTATGATGGAATTGTTGATCATAAGTATGTCTTCTCTCAGATGGGGTACAATCTAAAACCACTTGATATGTTAGGTGGTATTGGTTCTGTTCAACTTGCAAAGTTTGAGGAGATTCACAAGATTCGTAGAAGTAATAAAGAGAAGATTGGTGAGATTGTATCATCTATCCCTGGTGTTAGAGTTGTTGGTGAAAACAAAAGATCTGAGACTAGTTGGTTTGGTGTTCCTATTATCTGTGATAGTAAAGAACTTAAAGAATCTCTTGTTTTTTTCCTAGAGAAGAATAAGATCCAGACCAGAAACTATTTTGCAGGTAATATTCTTCTTCACCCTGGATATAAACATCTTGACGATGCTGAGAAGTATCCAAATGCTAATCAAGTTCTCAGTAAAGTCTTCTTCCTTGGGTGTTCCCCTACGATTAATAATAATATGATTGATTACATTGCTGCTACCGTCGAAAGGTTTAAGAATGATTGATTTACCTGATGTAACTTTAATCTGTGTTTCTAGTATTGACATTGATAAACATCTCTATGCTTTGAGAAAGAGTATGGAGGGTATAAATTTTGGTTGTGTTAAATTTGTCACCCATGAAGATTTAGATCTTGATGGAATTTGGGTTGACAAATGTAAAAAAATTTCATCTATCGATGACTTTAATCATTACATGATTTTTGATTTACATAAACATGTAGAAACTAGTCATTGTATTACTATTCATGATGATGGTTTTATCATTAATCCAGAAAAGTGGGATCCTATTTGGTTGGAGTATGACTATATTGGAGCTCCTTGGGAATACTCTGAGAACTCCTATATTGACCCCTGGGGCAATCATATTAGAGTAGGCAATGGTGGGTTTAGTTTGAGGTCTAAGAAACTCTTAGAAGTCCCTCTGAATGCAAATGTGCCCTTTGATGTAAACTGGGGTAATTTTTATAAACATATGGGAGTAAACCTGCAATCTGAAGATGGTAATATTTGTGTGCATAATAGACATATATATGAAGTGTTAGGTTGTAAGTTTGCGCCAGTAAACATGGCAGCTAGGTTTTCTCACGAAAGGCCAACACCAGAAACTAAAGGTATTACACCTTTTGGTTTCCATTATCATCTCCCTCCAGGAACTGTATTATGAAAATTATTATTTGGGGACACTACTGTCCAGTTTCTTGCTTCTGGTAAAAGAGTAAGTGGCGTGCATGGCAAGACCTTAT
>DKPS01000183.1:4068-5068 GCA_002471345.1 Saprospiraceae bacterium UBA7328 | reverse complement strand
ACAGAATCACTATGATAATTCGTCATGAATTTTTTCCTTTTCCTTTGGTTTTCTCTGTCTCGTTTTCGTTCTTCTTCATCTGCAGAATAATTTGTCATTGTATCCTTTCTTTAATTACATTACTTTTATAGGATTTTCCATTGGGTGTTTAGATTCCCCCGCTAGTCTAGATTTTCTCGATGTTTCAGTTTCAAATACAGCATTAAAAGAAACACTTCTTCTTTCTGGATCGCCTTCGGAACATCTATATGGATATACAAGATGTTGTTGGTGAGCACTAAATATAAAAATATCACCAAGCATAGGTCTAATTGATATTGAAGTGGCACCAAATTCTGGATCTTTTGGTGAATTTGATACAAAAGTAATAGAACCATCATCCTGACTTCGATGTGTTTTTTTAGATGATTCAAATTTTGGAATTTTGAGATACATCACACAAGAAATTTGACATTCTGTATGAATATGAATAGGATTATATTCATTTGGTTTTTGGGAAACAATCCACATTGTCAACATCTGTATAAAAAGTTTTTCAGCTTGAATTTTTTCAGCATCATAAGGATATTGTTGTCCCTTTACAACTTTTACAAAATGGTTACATAAATCTAGAAAAAAATTCATAGCTCCAACTTCGTTCAATTTTTCATGTGGTACTCTCAATTCCGTATCGATTTGACCAGCAAGATATCCTCCATGACTTATTGAGTTTTTATCAGCAATAACATCATCGGAAATCTCAATCATTGTCTGTAGTATTTCTGGTGGTAATTTTGAATGAATTACAGGAACGGCCCAAGGTTGTAATAAATGTATCGGTAGTTCATGTGATTTTTCATTATTTGATTTTTTAGCATTTCTTTCTGCTTGTCTTCTATCTCTTCTATTCATGGTTTCCTTCTAGATACTCTTTTTTCTGTTGTTCAAAAAGTTTCTCAGACTTAAATATAGCATTGAAAGAAACACTTCTTCTCTCTGGATCGCCCTCATCACAATGATA
>DKPS01000183.1:0-3681 GCA_002471345.1 Saprospiraceae bacterium UBA7328 | reverse complement strand
TGTACTGAAAGTACTGGTTGTGAAAGTTCTGTGTCTGGGCCCACATTTGATGTAAAAATAATACTACCAGCATCATTAACTCTGTGGTCTTTTAAAGATGGTTTAAATTTCGGAACTTTTAAATACATTACAGCAGAAATTAAACAGTTAGCGTGCATATGTAAGGGATTGTATTCGCCTGGTTGTTGTGAAACAACCCAAGTTTCTAATATTTCAGACAACCAAGTTTCTTTTCTGATAGCATCAGCATTTCGTGGATATTTTTGACATTGACAAATAATTGCAAATTGTTTAGTTATCTCATGAAAAAACTCAGATACCTCAATTCTTTCCAAATCTTCTTGATTAATGGTCAATTCTTTTTCTATTTGTCCAACAAGTTTTTTTCCATGATTTGGAGTTTCGCTATCATCAACTAACTTATCCGTTAATCTAATCATTGGATTTAAAATATTCGGTGGTAACACCGTGTGCATTACAGGAACAGACCAAGGCTGTAACAAGTTTATATTCAATTCCTGCATCATTGGTACAGTATTTTTTTTAGTTTCTGTACCAGAATTACCTTTTTGCTCTAACCTTTTCGCTTTTCTTCTCGCTTGTCTTGACATCGACATTAGACTACCTCCATTGTCAATGCCTCTCCATAAAGGTCTTGCATCAATTTATTTAAATCATTCTTATTCTCTATTTGTAATCCATCTACACAATTTTTGATTACACTCATAGTATCCTCAACATCTTCGATACCATCTATATCATCTCCTAACTCTTCAATATCAAAAAGATTGTCTACTACTGAAATATTACTTGTACCAGCAGCAATCAACTTATCCATCAAAGTTTCAAACATATAATTATTATTTTTATTTTCAATAATTATTTTAACATAAGTATCTTCGTATCTTGAAAAATCACCATAATCATTTTTTTCATCATTGTAATATATTTTATGAAACATTGAATATGGATTTTCTATAAACTCCGTTTCCATCGTTTCAGTATCGTAAATGTGGAATCCCCTCTTGTCATTATAATCACTCCATGTAATCTCGTAAGGATTTCCAAGATATGTAACATTTCCAGTAGTAGAACGATGATGGAAGTGTCCAGAAAATACTTTCTGAAAGGCCTTGAACATTGACATCGAATGTCCTTCAATCGCAAAAGAACCCTTATGTTGTTCAATTCCTTCTATTTGTAAATGACCAAATGCTACTTTAGTTCGTGTCTTTTCGATAAGTTCTCTGGTTTCATCTTCATTGTCAGCACATATCCAAGGCACAAATAATACCTTATGGTCTTTTGTTAGAGCTACTTCACAGGGGTCAGTATATACAGAAACATGATCCATTCCCTTTGTCAATTCTTCCATCGAATTTACTTTGAGAGTGTTCTTGTAGTAGATATCATGATTACCAATAATAACCTTGATATTAGCACCCATTTCTTTGAGAGGATAGAATAATATATCCTTCATCGAATTGAGAGTTTTGTAATTGATGAATTTCCTTCTATCAACAACATCACCCAAATGGATAATTTCTGTTATTCCCCTTTCTTTCAGGGTAGGAAAAAATACATTATCATAAAACTTACGGAAAAATTCTAAAAATAAGAGACTATCATTTCTGGCGCCGAAGTGAGTGTCAGTTATCAAAGCAATCTTCATACACTAGCTCTCATAAAGGAAGTAAGGGGGGATAGTTCTAAGATAGCATCATCTTTTTTCTTAGAAACTGCTTTAGGTTTTTTCTTTTCTCTTTTCTTTTCTTCAAACTGATTAATAAATTCGTATATATTAGCACGTTTGTCTGCTGTCATTAAAGATGCTCCAGATGCTATACCAGATTGTTCTCCACTAGTCATTGACTCCATATCTGAATTATCTTCAATGGAATTATATTCATCCATTTGTTTGTATTTTATATAAAGTTGTTTCTTTTCTTTTTCAATTCTTCTTAGGAAAGCATAGTATATAATTTGAGTAAAATAAGCAAATGGATTTTTAGATTTTTCTGGATTAAAATTACTAGCATACATCACACAATTTTCTATACCATCACTCACCATTTCTTCACGAAAAGCATAGTTGATAAAATTAGGTCTATGGGATAATCTTTCTGCTATTTTAAGAAAACATTCACCAGCATAATCTGGTAATATTGGTTTTATTTCTTCTCCAGCATCAATATTTTTAAGATATTTCTCTCTATATTCGCCCATAACTATTAAGAACTTTTCGTTGTCTACATAATGTTGTTTTGTTCGTGGTCTAGCCATACGAATCCTTTAGTAATAGTGATTGTTAATAATATATTATTATAACAAATTGCCTCAATAAAGTCAAGTGTTATTTTGTTATAAAAAAGACTTGACAAATGCTCAGCTATCTGGTATAATTACTCTGTAGGGTTTCAAATAAAAGTAGTACTATCAATTAATCAAACTACTTGGTACTTCTAGTGATTCAAAATCCATTTCACAATCTTGTTCACTTAGAATATCTTCATATAGTTTTGTCATCTTTTTAGATAAGCTTGTCATTGTCACCACATATTTTGCGGAGACAGGAATTATTTTATCATCAGTATAAGGTATCCATTTTGAAAAACGAATTCCTGTTTCATCCTTTTCAACTACATGAGACATTTGTATTGGGTTTTTAAGATTAAAAAAACCATTAGTTGGTTTCATGTATACAGCCAAAATCTCTTCCCCTGTAGAAAGTTTTATATATTTTTTTGATGACATTTTATCCCTTGAGGTTTACTACATAAATTTTATAAGGAAATTGTTCCGAACTATAAATTTTTATTCTTTCGGAAAAATGGTTTAATGTGTAGTTTTTTCTATCATTATGTATTAAATCATCAGAAATATCATAAAGACTTGCTGATTCTTTGGTGTCAGACTTCCTTAAACCTCGACCTATTGACTGCAAGTTTCTAATACGAGATTTAGAAGGAGAAGCGAAAACAATGTTATGAATGTTCCTAATGTTGATGCCGGTACTGTATACGCCATAACTTGCACAGATAATAGCATTCGTTTCCTTCTCGACAAGTTCTCTAACTTTTTCTCTTGAATCTGCATCTGTTCCTCCATAAACAAAAAAGATTTTTCTAGAAGAATCAATAATCTCTTCTAGTATTGAATGTAGAATGTTGCCGTGTTTTTCTATCAATTGAAATAAAACTAATGTGTTTCCATTCAGACCATTTACAAGATTACAAATATATCTGTTACGTTCTGGATGACTTACAATAAAATCTATTTCCTCTTGATAGTTCATTTTTGATACAGCAGCACATTCCTTTTTGGAATATTTAAGAACAAGACACTTTATAGCAATTGAAGATATTGTCTTGTTCTTGATTAATTCTTTTGTGGTGGTTACTTTTTTTATCGAACCAAATAACCCTTCTAATATTAATTTATGTACCTCTACCTCATCCAATGTTCCTGTAGTTCCAATTCGATAAGGTGTATTTTCTAAATTCTTCATGATTTTGGTGAGAGACCGAGCTTTGTAAAGGTGTGCTTCATCNNTCCTCCATAAACAAAAAAGATTTTCCTAGACGGATCAATGATATTTTTCAATATCGAATGTAAAATATTTCCATGCTTTTCTATGAATTGGAAGAGCACTAATGTATTTCCAGTAAGTCCTTTTACTAG
>DKPS01000271.1:2538-2772 GCA_002471345.1 Saprospiraceae bacterium UBA7328 | reverse complement strand
ATTAAAAAAAAAAATTATTGTGCAACTTCTACTGGTTGTTCAAGGTCTGTATAGAGACAGTCCATCATAATTTCATAATCGTCACCAGGATCTCCAGAAAATACTACTCCGCTATTTTCATAGTAACGACGAACTTTTTTAAAAAGTTTAGGATTTTTCACATCAAGAAATAAATCCCCATTTGCAGCACCACGAAGTGTGGAAAGGTCTTTAGTCTTGAATTTTTCAGTCAGT
>DKPS01000271.1:0-2204 GCA_002471345.1 Saprospiraceae bacterium UBA7328 | reverse complement strand
ATTGTCCGTTTTGATTACCTGTATATTGTAAGGTGTTGTGATTATGTAGTCAAGTAGTTGTTAAGGCAGGTGCGGTATCCGGTTATAATCCATATCATAAGTCAATGCACATTCTTATGATAAAGACGATTACATTGCCTCCCATGCTCCATTTACTTCTCTGACCTTAACTGTAGGTTCCTATCGCCGCTACTCCTGAACCTACTGAAGGGAAGTACCGCAGTTGATATCTCAACTCTAGTATTATACTACCTCCGGTTCCCTCTGTCAAATGGTGCCCAATGCTGCCAGTTGTATTTGTGGACTGCCCACATTCCTATAAAAGGAATAAACACCAAAGAAAATCCTATCACCCCAAGACACCAAGGAGTGTTCATAAATGTTCAGATAAAAATTTGTAAATTCATCATGGATTTTTAGGGTCAATTCCTAAGGTTCTCAAATACTCTATCCACCAATCTTGATCTTTCACATATCTCCAATTAGGAACTTCCTTTCCAAGTTCTACAACATAATACTGATAAAGTGCCTCATCGATAGTCTGTGCGATTTCCATATTCTTCTTCCTCTGCATCAACGTCTTCATATGGATTTTCCAAGAAGGGTCCTCGTTTTCGTGAAGGTTCTCGTTTGACATAATCCTGTTCTGCGTTAACTGCTTCAACCCAAACAGCAAGTTTTAATACTATGTAGATAATAATAAGAGGTAGAAAACATGCAATAAGAATGATTTGATGTTTCATAAATCTCCTTCGTCTCTAATTCTGATAAAATAACCAATAATTATTCCACTCAACAAGGCAACATAAAGATAAATAATACTTGCAAAAAAACTAAAAAGTTCATTCCAATCCATCTTCTTCCTCATCAGGTTCATAAAGTGGACATGGTTCTTCAAACAAATTTATCATCCTAAGTTGATTTATTCTTTCTTTGAGTTGCTCGTAAAACTCTTTTCTTTCTTCCTTGTTCATTTACATATTAAAGCGTTATTTTTAACCAAGGAAAAATAGGGTCAATCACTCCAATAAGTCGAAGAAGACCCTCAGCAAAAAGTGCGAGAACAACCCAACCAACACACATACTGATAATTCCAGCGTTACGATTATGCTTTCGTATGGCATCATCAATCATCTCCTGAACTTCACTTCGTTTCACATATCCATCATTATAAGGATTCATCATTCTTTATATCAAGCATTTTTGATAATGGATCTTTCTCTCCAAGAACTATAGCACAAGCTCTTTGATAAAACATGTTTTGTGTATTCCCTGATTCTTCAAATGCTTTCTTTACTTTCACCCAATTTTCGTAAGTGTGTTCGTCCATTTGATTAATGCTTGTTTAATAGTTATAATTTTACCTTTAAATATAAAAGTAAAATTGTTTTCATTCCTTAACACTAATAAAAAAACTTATAAGAATTTAAACGGTGAGTCTCGGATTCGAACCGAGGGTGCCCGTGAAGACACATTAGTTTTCAAGACTAACGCAATAAACCACTCTGCCAACTCACCTCACTTCAAAGTCCATTTTACGAACTTTGCGTTGCTTTCTTTGTTCTTGCCATAAGATGTCTTCCTGTGAAAAGACACTTTTACTATTTTTGGGTCGTTGTGAGTTTATCATAACAACATTTGATAAATCAACTGCTGAAATCTTATCACCACGAATGGTTGCCATGTTAGGGCAACCACAAGAAACTGTTTTATTTGATCGCCCTTCTAATTCTTTACCACAAGAACGACACCTAATTTTATTATTTTCCATTGTATAATACGTTATACATCTTCAGTTTCAAGATATTTATACTTCTTTTTTAACATATATTCTACCGTATTAGCAACATCATTCATTGCTTCTCTCAAATCTTCTCTCTGTCCTGAATGACATTCCGAAGAATATGTTCCTGAAGTTTCTTCGCAAAGAGTCCATCTCCATTGCTTCATACTCTCAGAATACCAAAGATTAATTTTCATTTGTAGAAAATTCGTCTACACGACTATTTATTTCACCCATTTTACGAATCAGTTGTATATGTTCATTTTCTATTTCATCAATACGACTCTGTAATATCTCAATCATGTCATAAATGTTCTCACAGTCTGCAATTTTTTGTTCAGATTTTTTCATTTTATTTTTCATTAGTAATCCATGTTTCCACCATAACTGATACAAATCTTTTTGTTTTCTGCTGATGATC
>DKPS01000017.1 GCA_002471345.1 Saprospiraceae bacterium UBA7328 | reverse complement strand
AGTAAAACATCAAGGAATTAGTGGCTCAGTGTATGATGATTATGCTTCGGTGCATAATTACATGATCACGCCTAATATCATCGAAGAGCGAAAGATGAATGCTGTAGCAATGGACGTTTTCTCTCGTTTGATGATGGATAGAATAATATTTCTAGGAGTTCCTATAGATGATACCGTTGCTAATATAGTTACCGCACAGCTTTTATTTTTAGAGTCAATAGATGCGAAAAGCGATGTTCAAATATATGTAAATAGTCCAGGCGGAGGGGTTTATGCAGGTCTTGGTATTTATGATACCATGCAGTATATTCTTCCTGATGTTGCTACAATATGCACAGGGATGGCAGCCTCAATGGGTGCGGTTTTATTATGTGCTGGTACCAAGGGCAAAAGAACTGCCCTCAAACACAGTCGAGTAATGATTCATCAGCCTTTAGGTGGAGCTGGCGGCAAAGCAAGCGACGTGCAGATTACTATAAATGAAATTAGAAAACTCAAGAAAGAGTTGTACGACATTCTAAGTGAGCATTCAGGCCAATCGTATGAAAAAATTGAACAAGATTCTGACCGTGATTTCTGGATGAAGGCTCAAGAAGCGATGGATTATGGTATGATTGATGAAGTACTCATTCGAAAAAAGTAAGTAAACTGTCTAATATTTATACTATTTAAAATGGCTGATAAACCAGATATAACGAACTGTTCTTTTTGTGGTAAACCAA
This sequence comes from Saprospiraceae bacterium UBA7328, assembly GCA_002471345.1. Classification (GTDB taxonomy): domain Bacteria; phylum Bacteroidota; class Bacteroidia; order Chitinophagales; family Saprospiraceae; genus UBA7328. Next base: position 4,452 of record DKPS01000017.1, on the reverse strand, counting down.
AAAATGAAACTAAAATGTTGGTTTCAGGTAATGATGCTAATATTTGCGAGAATTGCGTAGAACAGGCTCAAATTATTGTCAACGAAGAAGTAGGAAAAAATTCTTCTAACGGTTTTAGATTTTCTCTTCCAAAGTCAATTAAACCTAAGAATATCGCCGGCTTTCTTGATGAGTATGTTATTGGCCAAGAGGAAGCCAAGAAAGTTATTGCTGTCGCTGTATACAATCATTATAAGCGACTTAATCAGCGAAAAGAAGAAGATATTGAAATTGAAAAATCAAACATTTTATTAGTTGGCCGAACCGGTACCGGTAAAACTCTACTAGCAAAATCTATTGCACGTTTTTTAAATGTTCCTTTTACTATTGTAGATGCCACCGTATTTACCGAAGCAGGTTATGTAGGAGAAGATGTAGAAAGCATTCTATCCAGATTACTTCAAGTGTGCGAATATGATATTCAGGCTGCACAAAGAGGTATTATCTATATTGATGAAATTGATAAAATTGCGCGTAAATCAGATAATCCATCTATAACCAGAGATGTTTCTGGCGAAGGCGTTCAACAAGCCTTATTGAAGCTATTAGAAGGTGCTGAAGTACTCGTTCCGCCTCAAGGAGGAAGAAAACATCCCGATCAAAAGATGGTTAAAGTGAATACTCAAAATATTCTTTTTATTTGTGGTGGTGCCTTTGATGGGATTGAAAAAAATATTGCGAAAAGAATAAATACGTCAGTATTAGGTTTCCGCTCAATAGAAAAGTCTGAAGAAGAGGTCGATAAAAACAACTTATTGCAATATATCAATCCAGAAGATTTAAGACGTTTTGGTCTTATTCCTGAGTTGATAGGCAGAATTCCTGTGGTATCTCACTTAAACCCTCTAAGGAAAGTAGATCTTTTTAGTATCCTTACTGAACCAAAGAATGCATTAGTGAAACAGTATCAAAAGCTTTTTGAATTAGATGGTATTGATTTTAAATTTAGTAGTTCTGCGTTAGAATACATCACAGACAAGGCACTTGAATACAAACTGGGGGCGCGTGGCTTAAGATCAATATGCGAGGCCATAATTACAGATGCGATGTTTGATCTTCCATCTGAAGATGTTAAATCTTTTGAGGTTACTTTGGAATATGCAATGGAAAAACTGAGCAAATCAAAGTTGAGTAAACTGATTAAGGTAGCTTAACTAAATAGCTTCCAACTCATTGCTATTTTGCCTGTTGTAGTCTAATATTAAACGTATACTTGAATCGCTTGGCACCTCTTTTTGAGTATCTAACAAGGCTTCAACTTTAATTAAGCTTGTATTTTCCTCAGCCAATGTTTCATCAAATTTTAGGCATAACTCGAAAGCTTGAACTTCTTCGGCTGGCATTTCGTTGTAGTGGTATAATAATAAATCGTCGAGAGTAAAATTTCTTTTCATAGAATTTTAATTGGTGATTTTGACTTAAGAACGCAGCTTGAAAAAACAATATTGTCTAAATCTTAAGAAAAATACATTTTAAGTTCAAGCTTATCAGATTAGAAAAAAAAAATCTTCATTTTTGTAAGGCATATGAAATTTGAACTAGTATCTAAATTTAAACCAAAAGGCGATCAACCTAAAGCAATCAATGAATTGGTAAAAGGTATTGAGACCCAACAAGAAGCGCAAACTTTATTGGGTGTAACCGGCTCTGGAAAAACCTTTACCATTGCAAATTTGATCGAGCGGACACAGAAGCCGACACTAATTCTAACCCATAACAAAACTTTAGTTGCTCAACTTTATGGAGAATTTAAACAGTTCTTTCCTAATAATGCAGTTGAATATTTTGTTTCTTACTACGATTACTATCAGCCAGAAGCATATATGCCCTCATCTGATACCTATATTGAAAAAGATTTACAAATTAATGAGGAAATTGATAAGTTACGGCTAAGTACTACCGCTTCTCTCCTCTCCGGTCGTCGTGATATAATTGTAGTTGCTTCTGTTTCATGTATATATGGCATGGGTAATCCAATTGATTTTGCTAGCGGAATTATAAAACTAAGTATTGGCCAAATAATTAGCAGGAACACATTTTTGTACGACTTAGTTTCTTCGCTTTACAGCAGAACAATTAGTGATTTCGCACGAGCTACGTTTAGAGTTAACGGCGATACTATTGACATCAATGTACCCTATGCAGACTATGGTTATCGAGTTAGTTTTTTTGGAGATGAAATCGAAGAGCTTTCAAAGTTTGACGTGCAATCTGGTAAAACAGAAGCTGACCTAGAAGAGATGACCATTTTCCCAGCTAATCTTTATGTAGCGCCAAAAAACCAAATGAGCTCTTTGGTCAATAATATACAAGATGATTTAGTAAAACAGGTAGATTATTTCAATAGTATTGATAAGCATTTAGAAGCGGCCCGACTAAAAGAAAGAGTAGAATTCGATTTGGAGATGATTAAGGAACTTGGTTATTGTTCAGGTATTGAAAATTATTCAAGATATTTAGATAAACGAAATGAGGGCGAACGACCCTTTTGTCTAATCGATTATTTTCCAGATGACTTCTTGTTTGTAGTAGATGAAAGCCATGTGACTTTACCTCAAGTGAAAGGTATGTATGGAGGTGATCGATCTCGAAAAACCAACCTTGTTGAGTATGGATTTAGACTACCTGCTGCTTTGGATAATCGGCCACTTAATTTTCAAGAATTTGAAGGGATTATGAATCAAAGTATCTTTGTGAGTGCCACACCTACGGATTATGAGCTAGAACGATGTGAGGGAGTTGTTGTTGAGCAAGTTGTTCGGCCTACGGGACTTCTTGATCCAGAAATTGAGGTAAGACCTACTCAAAATCAAATTGATGATTTACTGGAAGAAATAAGAATAAGAAGAAATCTCAATGAAAGGGTTTTAGTAACTACTCTCACGAAACGGATGGCAGAAGAGTTAGCAAAATACTTCGCTAAGATGGGAGTCCGATGCCGATATATTCATTCCGATATTGATACACTCGAGCGAGTTGAAATAATTAGAGACTTGCGCTTAGGTAAGTTTGATGTGCTTATCGGTGTTAATTTACTTCGTGAAGGTTTGGATATTCCTGAAGTTTCATTAGTTGCGATATTGGATGCAGACAAAGAGGGATTTCTGAGAAATAAACGTAGTTTAATACAAACATCAGGACGTGCAGCAAGAAACGCCAAAGGATATGTAATTATGTATGCAGACAAAGTTACGCGAAGCATGCAAGAAACCATTGATGAAACGGAACGCAGAAGAGAAAAACAAATCCAATACAACCTTAAACACAACATTATTCCTGAAACAGTATATAAATCCCGTGAAGAAATTATTAAGTCTGGGTCAGTTCTCGATTTCATGCATACAGGGAAAACTGAGGAGATTTTTGATAAGCATCAGCAATTAGCCGCAGAGGATGGTAGTGAATACACCTCAGATAAAAATCTAAAAGCTAAAATAGATTCTGTAGAAAAGTCAATGAAAAAAGCAGCTGGACAAAAAGATTATTTAGAAGCAGCAAGACTAAGAGACATGCTCTTTAATCTAAAAGCGATTCATCAAGAAAAATTTTAAATTTAATATGTTGATTTGAATAAATTAAAGCTTTCCAGGGTTTAAATAGCTTGAAAAACAAACTTTCAATTGTTATCCACTATTAAACGTGAATAAGCCAAGTATAATATCTCGAATAACTAATCTATTTTTGTTTAAAATATATATTTATGAAGAAGTTAAGTTTATTAATAGTGGTCATGGTTATGGCAAGTTCTTGCGTTACTTCAAAAAAGTACAACGAGTTAAATGCCTTAAGTGATAAACATTTAAGTGACCGAAGGGATGTAGAGGAAAAACTGGCAAATATCACAGTAGAAAGAGATGAATGTCTTCAAGCGAAAGAAAAGTTAGCGATTGACTTTAATTTGATTCAATCAGAACGGAATCAATTGCTAACAGATATAAATCAATTAGAAAGTCTTGTGGAAGAATACAAAAAACTAAATGATGATTTGTTTTCATCTAAAAAGAGTTTGTTAGATGAAGCAAGCTCTAATCAAAAGATTTTAGCTGACAAGCTAGCATTAAAAGAAAAAGAATTGAATACCATATCCGCGGCCCAAAAGGTATTAGATGAAAAATTAAAAGCACGTGAAGCCGAATTAGACTTTTTGGAAGAAGAAAACCAAGTGCAAAGTAACCGAATTAAAGAATTAGAGGATCGATTAAAAGAAAAAGATCTCGCTTTACAAAACTTAAAAGCAACTATCTCAGCTGCTCTTCAAGGATTTAGTTCTGATGAGATAAGCGTAGAGGAGAAAAATGGCAATTTATATGTTTCACTTTCAGAGAAATTGCTTTTTTCTTCAGGAAGTTTTGCAATAGATGTTAAAGGGAAGGATGCTATCAGTAAATTAGGGCAAGTATTAAGAAATCAAAC
>DKPS01000068.1 GCA_002471345.1 Saprospiraceae bacterium UBA7328 | reverse complement strand
AGTCTATAATATTGATTTTGTAGCTTATCCCAAGCCACATCACTGTATGAAGTATCTAATATGCTCTCTGATTCTTTTACTATTTCAAAATCATTATAAAGACTATCGCTTCTTTTTTCTAGCTTGTAGCTTTGGAAGTCTAGAGCGACTGACTTGTTCCAGGATATATATAACTCGCCATTTCTATTTTCAATTTCATTTAATTGGCTAGGAAAAGGAACTGCGAGGGTATTATCAACCTCAACATTTATTGCTTCACTAAAAACTTCTTTATCATCATTAGCAACAAGGGATATTTTTATATTATAGATACCATCTTCAAGAGAATTAGTATCCCAAAACAAATCAAATGGAGGCTAAGTGCCTTCTATTTCTGTTTTAACATCATTTACCCACAACAGAGTTTTCAACTTAGTTTCTTCAGATTCTATTTCACAACTTATTTGTACAACTTCGTATACAATGTCATTATTTTTTATATTTGATAAGGATACAAATGATAAAGAGGTGTCTTTTTTGTCATCACAACTAATAAAGATTATTAAAAGGAAGAGGAGAGATTTATGAAGTGTTATACTAGATTTAGGTTTTATAGTTTGCACTAAAAACCAATTTATTTGAAGACTCTTTTATTACCACCTGCATCTTCTAATATCCATCCACCGCCAACAACTTCACTTTTTACAATACCTTCAGCTCTTAACGTACCATCTTCAAACCAGAATTTGGCCCTTCCTCTGGGAACGCCATTTACGTACTTGAGGCTTAATTCTTTATTACCATTACTAAACCATTGCACCCACTTTCCATTAACTTTCCCATTTTCAAATCGCATTTTTAATGCTTTTTGACCATTTTCATACCATTCACGATACCAGCCATCAGGTTTCCCATTGATATATTTGGTTTTGAGTGCTTTTTTCCCATTTTCATACCACTCTATATATTTTCCCTCTTCTTTTCCATTTATATAGAAACCAATAATTGACTTTTTACCATTCTCGTACCATTCTTTATATTCACCGATGTAATTATTTTGATCAAAAGTTGCAACTAATTCTCTTCGACGCTTTTCGCCATCATCGTACCATTGTTCAAATGGCCCATCTTTTTTCCCTTCATTATAAGTTCCAATCATTAATGGCTCACCGATATTATTAAAGGTCTGCCAAAGACCATGTTTGATACCTTCTTTATAACTACCCGTCATTAAGCCAATACCTAATTTTTTAAATACAGGGCCTGTATAGGGGACTTTATCTAAGGTGTAAACACCTTTTAAAGAATCAAGATAACCCCACTCAATAGCTTTTAGAGAATCTTGGCCGGAAAGAGCAGTACATATGATTGGTAAAATAAATATAAGTTTTAAAAAGTTTGTCATCTGAAAATATTCTCTGCTTAAGTACAATTATAAATTAAAACGAATAAAGAGTTTTACTAAAACTAAAAAGGGGCTTATTTCAAGCCCCTTTTTAGTGAAAAGATTCTTTTTTTTGCTCTATTTCAAAAGGATCATCTTTTTGATATCTCTATGGTTTCCTGCTTGGATACTATAAATATAGACACCAGCAGAAACAGGAGCACCAAATTTATTTGTAGCATCCCATTTCAGCGAATGATAGCCCGCAGCTTTATTTCCACTGACTAACGTTTGAACCAACCTACCCATCATATCATAAACTGCAATTGTAGTCATTGCATCTTCAGGTAAGTCATATCTCAACGTTGTTGTTGGATTAAAAGGATTTGGGAAATTCTGATGTAATGTATACTCCTCAGGCATTCCGTTTACATCAAGTAAACTTAGTAATACTACACTCGCAACCTCTGAGTGCTCGCCTTCATTTTCATGTATATCCATTGCGGATACAACATAATAATATTCACCCATTTCAACAACATCATGTTCAAACGTTGGGTCTGTATTAGACGTCCCTAATAGGTTTTCTGGACTTGGAATAAAGTCTGGAGAAGATCCAAAGTAAATCATATAATGTGAGAAGTCATTTGCCTCTGAAGGACTCCAACTCAAATTCACTATTCCATTTGAATGGCCTGCATCTAGTCCAACTAACATCATTGGAGCAATATTATCTACCGAATGACCAGAAGAAGGCTCACTTACGAATATACCCTCATCCATGTTAGAAACAACTCTGTAGGTTGACATCATCATGCTCTCGCTCGTTGAATCTCCTAAAGTTGTTGCTTCAACAGTGTATGTAGGACTTCCATATGCACCAATTGAATTAAGGCCAACCCATTGTTCTCCATCTAAACGTTCGATGGTGTACATTTCTGTTCTTTGTGGTTCATCCGTATCTAATCGTGATTTTTCAAACGTAATATAGACTCGTCCACCTTGATCTTCAGGAATATCCATCACACCTGTAATGTGAGCGGTAGGGAAAGGAACAACATCGCATGACCCAAATCCAACTGGAGGTAAAACCATATCCACTTCACCAACGATAACTTGTCGGTCTAAGTATTCACCAAACCCGCACTCCGCTGGAACATCTTCCCAGTTTCCTGACCAATCTGGGTTGATCATTCCATTTGCGAATTTATATCCAAAACCAATACCACTTTCTAATGGTATCGTCACAGTATATACTCTTTGAAGTCCCGGCATATCTAACAACATCATTTCATAACCAGGGTTACCAGCATTTCCACCAGCTAACCACACTCCACGGCTTGGATCAACTTCTTCTGTTTGCATATCCACATTAAAGGTTACAAGAACGACACCGTCAGGAGTACATGCTCCAAACACAACTGGAGGTAGATTCATATTCTGGAAACCTACCATAACCTCACGGTCTAGAAATTCACCCACTCCACATTCTGCAGGAACTTCTTCAAAAGGACCGGACCAATCTGCGTTGATAGGACCATTTGCAAATTTATATGTATAAGGCTCATTGATTGGAAGTGTTAGAGTTAATGAATAGATGTTATCACCGTCTTCATCCATCATCTCATATCCCGGATTTCCGGCCATTCCGCCAGCAAGCCATACTCCATTTTCAACCGTTTCAAATTGCATATCTACATTAAAGGTTACATCAACATCCTCGGAAGCCTCCTCACATGTTCCAAAAATAATAGCAGGAAGTTCATATTCAGCTAAATTTCCTACCATTAACTGACGATCTAAGTATTCACCCACGCCACATTCTGCAGG
>DKPS01000022.1 GCA_002471345.1 Saprospiraceae bacterium UBA7328 | reverse complement strand
TCTGGAAGAACATTTATTGGTAATCTTGATTTAGAAAGAACAAACATTAACAATTTTGATTTGAGATGGGAGAAATTCATGTCAGGTGGGCAGATAGTTTCAGTTAGTGGGTTTTACAAAGGATTTAAAAACCCAATCGAATTGGTTTCTTTCGATGATACTGCCCCTAATAACTTCACTCCTAGAAATGTAGGTGATGCATCAGTTCTTGGTTTAGAACTAGAAGTAAGAAAAAAATTAGATTTCACCAATGATCCTATTTTATCGAGAATTACAATGGGACTTAATGTCACTGCTGTAAAGTCTCATGTGCAGATGAATGATGCAGAATTTGAATCTAGATCAGAATTTGCAAGGGAAGGAGAGCAAATTGATAGAAACAGACAAATGGTGGGTCAGTCACCTTTCATTATTAACGGTTTAATTTCTTATAACGGTTTAGACAATGGATGGGAGAGCACATTAAGCTATAACGTACAAGGCAAAAGACTTGCAATAGTAGGAATAGGACAAGTACCTGATGTATATGAAAGCTCTTTTCACAGTTTAAATCTTAAAGTCTCAAAGAAAATAGGAAGAGATTATAGGTGGAGAGCTTCAGTCAAAATGGATAACATTCTAGATGATAATAAGCAAAAGGTATTTCAATCTTATCAAGCTACTGATCAGATATTTGAAAATTTCAATCCTTCGCGCACATTTAGTTTAAGCCTTGGATACAGAATGTAGTAGACTAGAGATTGTAGAAGAAGTAATTTATCACAACACGAATAGTGGGTTGTTCATTAAATGAACAGCCCTTTATTACTTTATTTAACTTACCAAGTGCTGGTCTTCATTTCCTTAATTGCCCTTAATATATCTCTTCTACTAATTTGACCTACTAATTTTCCACCATCATCTAACACTAGTAACCTCTTATACGGAGTCCTTAAAAATATGTTGGCCACATCCAAAATGTCTTCATTGACAGTAATGGTTTTCATCACATTAGACATATAATTGGCCACAGTTTCTTTAGACACTGGATGATTATACATAGCACCTCCAACAAGAGTATTTAGGCAATCCTTGTCATCAATGAGTCCTACAACCTCCTTCTTTTCATTGAGTACTGGAGCACCTGTTATTCTATTTTTGAGAAGAGAAGCAATTACTTCACTTATCTCTGTTTCAGGAGTGAATGTGATCAATTTACGTACCATGTATTCCGTAACAGGTGGCGCTTTTAATTGTCTACTCTTGATTTCAGGGGTGGCGATTTTGTTTTTAAAATTTTTCATAGGTCAATTTATACTGGGTGTAGAAAACCATAAAGAGGTATACCAAGTTTCTTAAAATAAGCAATTAGCACCACAACAACAATTATAATTTGGCAAAAAATATAATTATTCAATATTATATTAAATAATTATAGATATAACAAAGAATTTTATACTATACCTTTGTCAAATCCAAGAACTCAACTTAGCAGTGTATACCAATGGCCTAAAAAGGATAATTAATGGCAAAATTGATATTACCTAAAGGAAAAGAATTGTATTTGCTATTAAACGCACTATAGCTTCCTGTCTCTGGATCTGGAAATGGGTTACGCAGTTTATATCCCATGTCAAAACGAAGAATAAAATAAGTCAAATCGAATCGAAGCCCCCACCCTGTTCCGACTGCTATTTGCTTTAAAAAATCTGGACCCAGTTTTCTTATATCTCCTGTTTCCCCTTTGAGAGCCCAAACATTTCCCGCATCTAAAAAGACAGCTCCATCCATGAGCCAAAATAGTTTGAACCTATATTCTGCACTAAAATCTAGTTTAAAATCACCTGATGCAAAAGGAGGAACATCTTGAAGTCCTAAAATATATTCTGTATCACCCCCAGCTCCTAATTCTCTCAATCGCCATGCTCTAAGACTATTTGGTCCTCCTACAAAAAACTGTTTAATAAATGGTACTGCACCATCGGCTATAATACTTTCATCAGCACCATAAGGAAGAGCAGCTCCAATATTAAATCTCATTGCAAATACCCGCTTTCCTCTAAACTTTTTATAAAATCTGAGTTCGTTTTCTAATCGAATAAATTTTGCAAAATTGACACTAGACAACTGCCAGTATTTATTATCTCCTTCAAACACATTCACCAATGAGTTAAGTAGATAGTTTTCTAACCCACTCACTTCAAAATTGCTAATTATGGCAAATTGAGTACGTTTTGAAGTTTCTTTTGACAGTTGATAAAAGCTAATATCCCTAAATAAGATTCCTGTGAAAAGCTGACTTGTAAAACTCTTTTCTAACAATGGATTACTAATTAAAAATCGATCTCTGAAAAGAGAATCAATTGCAACATTCACATAATTGAACCCTAGCTGATTATACCTAATTCTAGTGCGGGTAGAAGGTTGATAATTGTAAGACCATGAAGCATTGAACGAATTAAGTCTATAGAGATCAAAAATGTCGCTATATCGATAATTCACATTTAGTTCTGTGGTAGTCTCATTCTTAAAATTATCATAGGCTTTGTCCTTAACAATATTCAGTTTATTCAAAAATCGAGCAAAATTGAATAGCTCTACATTTCGAGGTATCTCAACTGTATTGTCCAATTGAAAAGTTATAGTATTTGGGTCTATCCTTGGAAAATTCGAAAAATCAAATTCAAAAGTTCCTTCTAAATCAATTAGATACCGATATGCACGTTGCAGAAAGTTTCTGTTTTCAAAATTGACAGTTGAATTAAATCCTAAAAGGTTATTTCTTCCCCCTGCACTGAATGTGGAATAAAACAAATTTGTTCCTGCATCAAACCCCCATTTGTTTTGTCGCGGTGTGAGAAAAATGTCAAAATTTATAGTAGAATCTCCTTTTTGACTTACACTAGGATTTATAATGGCAAAACGATATGGACTTAGTGCTGTAAGTTTGGAGTATGTTTTAGACTCCATACTCTTCCTATACATAGCTCCTTTCTCCAAGCCTATGGCTTTGGCAATTCCACTCGGTCTTACTTTGAAATCATCACCTCTCGCTACAAAAGTTACCCCATCAAGAGTATCGGTTTTACCTACAAGATCATATTCTCCATTCAGATGATCAGTGTATACATTGATATCTCCTACATTATAACGTTTATGTACTTCATCAGGGCCAGGTTTATAGATATGAACATCTATAATCACATTACCAATCCTTGTACTATCTCCTCTAAATTCAATGAAATTTTTGGTGAAATTTGCATATCCGTTATTCTGTAAAATGGACACTATTCTGTCTTTTTCCTTTCCAAATGTCTCTGCATCTAGAGGTTCTCCTCTATTTATTGATTTTACTGAGGGAGAATTAGTCAAAATGCTCAAAAGTGCCTTATCATCGGAGCTATACCTGAGTGAATCGATAAAATACTGTGGACCGGTCTCTACATAATAGGTGACTTCCATCCCCCCTTCACCATTGACAAGGGCATTGTAAGTGACACTGGCAGCATAAAAACCCTTTCTGTTGACTAGTAAATTTTGAAAGTCCTCTCTCGTCTTCTCAGAGAGGTCGTCACTATATTTGGTATATCGTCCACTCCATGTACGGGGGTTAAATACCTTGACTTTAATAGGAGCTTGTTTATACAAAGATTCAAGACTTAATTTTAAATCTCCTTTTCTTTTTCCCTTGATATCGGTTATGAGGTTGAGTTTATTTTTAGCTAGAGCGATATCGCCTTCTTTTACATTTCGAGTAGTCACGCATGACATCATGGTCATTAATACCAAGGACATGAACACATAAATGCTGAAAGAATTAGTTTTGAACATATAATTTATAGAAATCGCTATTTTCAATGCTATCTAAAAATCAAGCAAAGATCATCCAATCGCTGAGGCTTAAAAAGTTCAGACAAAAGTATAATTTATTTGTGGCAGAAGGAATGAAGACATTGCAAACCATCATCCTTTCTGATCAATACAAAATAAAAACACTTTATTTCACTAAGCCTTTAGACTTTAACATTAAAAATGAACATGAAATTACTCAGGTCTCTATTGATGAACGCACGATGAAATCAATTTCTTTCCTAAATAACCCTTCGAATGTTTTAGCACTAGTAGAAACCCTGACTCCAGAACAAATTGATTGGCAAAAAGGAATCTATCTGGATGGTGTTCAAGATCCTGGGAATGTGGGCACCATCATCAGAATAGCAGATTGGTATGGGTATGATGCAGTGATTAGATCCCCTGATTCTGCTGATTTTTATAACCCAAAAGTGATTCAAAGTACAATGGGAGCATTTGCCAATGTCCATTTAATTGAAATGAAAAGGGAGGAACTATTAGTTACTGATATGCAACTTCTTGCAGCTGATATGTATGGAATATCTACTGATCAAGTTAAACCTGCCCGTTCTTATACTCTAATTATGGGAAGTGAAGGTCAAGGACTGAGCAAAACCTTTGCAGATAATGCTGATCTACTGAAAATTAGCATTGTTGGAAATAAAGACAGAGTATCTGAAAGCTTAAATGTTTCAGTGGCTACAGGAATAATTTGTGAAAGTTTAAAAGAATAAGCAGTTAAAATTTCAAATTATAAGTTGGATTAATTACTCAACAAGATGAAGTAACAAAGTAAAATCTATTTTTAAACCTTGTTTCTTTCTCTTTCCTCCTTAATCTGACTTCTATAAAATCAAATCACCTGTAAGATGGCTTGTTCTAGATTATATCGTGGATTTACCGCTGCGATCTTACCATCTCTATCGATGAGGTAAGTTTGAGGAATACTTCTTACTCCATACATCGCCGCTGCCTTTGAATCCCATTTTTTAAGATCACTCACATGGCTATCCCATTTTAGATTATCTTTTTGGATTGCATCTACCCATCTCTGCTTTGACCTCTGAATTTGTGAATCTACTTGACCACTTGCTGCAAATCTTTGTTTTGTACGAGAATCCAAACCATCTAGAGAAACACTATATACAGTAAAACCTTTTTCTTTATACTTATCATAAGTCTTCACGACTTTAGGGTTATCTCTTCTACAAGGTCCACACCAACTAGCCCAAAAGTCCAACAAAACAATATTTCCTCTGAGGTCAGAAAGTTTTCTGGTTTTGCCATCAGGTCCAGGAAGTTCTATGTCAGGAGCTATTTCTCCGATGCGAACTTTATTTAATGCTTGTTGTCGCATATATTCCTTATTCATTCCATCTGCCATGACCAAATATTCATTTGCCATAGATTCATCTGGCATTGCTTCCTTTATCTTTTGTGATAACTCGACATGCAATGGTGTAAACTCTATACTCCCTCCAAAAAGCATCAATGCTATGGGTAATGCGATTTCAGCAGAAGCCTCATTTTGAATAAAAGATTGAATCTCAGCAACAGATTTTGTTCTCTTTCCAAACCCACCCATTATATCAAGAAAATCTGCAGTTTGTGTAGATCCATCCACTTTATAAGAGAATTTGTTGAATTCGGCTAAGTCACCTGTGATATTGACTCTAGATTCACTGCCATCGAGTATGAGATATGCAGATTTAGCACCCAATCTTACTCTATAGTATCCCTTACCTGGATTTTCCTCTAATTCGATTTTAAATGATCCACTTCCACTAGTTTCTCCTTTTTCTATGGTCATACTTTCACTGGAGATGAAATTAAACTCATCCAGATAGACCCCTATATTATTAGCACCAGCTATGTCTCCTTTGATTTCAAAGGCTGCTCCACCACAAGATATCATCATAGTGGAAAGACATATGGCTAAAAAGAAATAGTAAAGCTTATTCATTACTCTAAGAATTATTTTTCTAAATATTTATCAAGACTTTCGTCGAATCTCTTTTTCCAACGATCAATTTCTCCAAAACTTTTACCAAATACAGATATTTTTCCGTCTGTTACAACACCTATCTCCTTAATATCCATCCTATTACTGTTAATTATATGCAAAAAGTCGGCCTCTTTCCCTGCAGATACAGTTACTACTACCCTACTTTGGCTTTCACCGAATAGATATGAGTCATTTCTCTTGACGTCATTTTGATCAAAAAGGTCAAAACCGTTACTGCCTTTGTAACAACATTCTAAGAGACAGAAAAACAACCCACCTTCTGATACATCATGAGCAGACAAAAGAGTTTTCTTTTTGTTTAGGGTGATTATTGTTTTCTGAAGATTGTGCTCATAATCTAAATCAAACCATGGTGCTGAAGACATTTCTATATTATGATAATATCTGAGATACTCTGACTGCCCAATATCATTTTGTGGTTTACCTATCAAAAATATTTTATCTCCCTCTCCTTTAAAATTAAGTGTCAACTGATCAGTATACTGCTCTAAAACACCTACCATACCAATAGCTGGAGTAGGGTATACAGGTTCATTCGTATCTGGTAGTACGGTCTGATTATAAAAGCTTACGTTACCTCCTGTGACAGGTGTATCAAATTTGCGACAAGCTTCTCCCATCCCTTTGATCACGTTCACAAACTGCCAATAAACTTCCTTGTTATATGGATTTCCAAAGTTAAGGCAATTAGTAATGGCTGCAGGCACACCACCACTACATACAATATTCCTAGCAGCTTCACTCACTGCTATCATCGCTCCTTTATAAGGGTCTGCATACACAAACCTTGAATTACAATCTACCACTGCTGCAAGAGCCTTATCAGTACCTTTAATCCTGATAAGTGGTGCATCAGAAGGATCATTAGTACTCATACTATTTGTACGCACTGTAGAATCATATTGCTGATAGATCCATCTTTTAGAGGCCAAATTTGGACTTTCACTCATAGCAAAAGCCACTTTCATTAGATCAGATGGTTCAGAAATATTATCAATACTAAATTTTTCAATATCAGAGAGATACCTAGGTTTTTCAAATTCTCTATCGTAGACCGGAGCTCCTCCTCCTAATACTAAATCCTCTGCTGGCACATCAGCTACCAATTCACCTTTGGCATAAAATTTAAGCCTTCCTGAGTCATTTACATCACCAATATGAGTGCAATTCAAATCCCATTTGTCAAAAATGGCCTTAATTTCTTTTTCTTTTCCCTTTTCACCACAGATGAGCATTCTCTCTTGACTCTCAGAAAGCAAGATCTCAAATGGCTTCATATCTGCTTGGCGCGTAGGGCAGAGGTCGAGATTGATATCCATTCCTGCCTCCCCTTTTGCACTCATCTCTGATGTAGAACAAGTAATGCCAGCAGCTCCCATATCTTGTATTCCAATGACATGACCTGACTTGATAGCTTCTAAACTAGCTTCTAATAATAATTTCTCTTGAAAAGGATCTCCGACTTGTACAGATGGTAGATCATCTGCCGAGTCTTCAGTCAAATCCGCAGAGGCAAAAGTGGCACCATGAATACCATCTTTACCTGTATCAGAACCGACAATGAATATTGGATTGCCTGCACCCTTGGCAACAGCCGATGCAATATCCGTCTCCATTATCCCCACTGACATTGCATTGACCAAAATGTTTTGATTATAACATGGATCAAAATAAGTCTCTCCTCCAATAGTTGGAACTCCAAGACAATTACCGTAGTCTCCTATTCCTCTTACTACACCATCAACAAGATGCTGGGTACGTTTTTCTTTTATATCACCAAAACGGAGCGAATTCAATGCCGCAATTGGTCTAGCTCCCATTGTGAATATATCCCTGTGTATTCCTCCCACACCTGTAGCTGCTCCCTGATAAGGCTCAATTGCTGAAGGGTGATTATGAGATTCTATTTTAAAAGCACAAGCCAGTCCATCTCCAATATCTATTAACCCTGCATTCTCTTCACCTGCTTCCACCAGCATTTTCTCACCATCTCGAGGCAATGTTTTTAGATATTTTATTGAGTTCTTATATGAGCAATGCTCAGACCACATAACTGAGAAGATGCTGAGTTCAGTGAAGTTTGGGTGTCTGCCCATGATTTCCACAATTCGATCATATTCTTCAGTATTGAGTCCTAGTTTCTCAATAGTGTCAGAAGGGACAGGATTATTCTGTGCGGTCATTCAGATGTAAGTGCTAATTAAGGTGCGAATTTAGATATATTTTATTTTTTTAATTTGAAAATGATTAGGATAGAAACCTTATTTCTCATATTTGTTAAAAGAGCTCATCAACTTGCTAAAATCCATCTATAGATTCCTTAGCCCAAAATGGCAAAATGCCTTCCTCGACTACAAAGTCAATCTTGAGCCTCGTTATCATAAAAATGGAAAATTCGAAGCTAATCCTTTTCTCACTAGTTTATTTGAAAAGAACATTAGCAAATTCTCCTCTGTACTGAACTCATTTTTATACTATGATGAACAAATTGATAGTATAGGATTAAAACCACAAAACAAAACTGACCCATACTGGCAAAATGGTTTTCTACCCGGATTGGATATGATTTCAATCTATGGAATGATAAGAGAACTAAAGCCATCTATTTATCTAGAAATTGGGTCCGGGCATTCTACTAGAATTGCGTTTAAAGCTAAGAGGGAAGGAGATTTGACAACAAAAATTATATCCATTGATCCCTATCCTAGAAGTGAAATAGATCATCTTGCAGATCAGATCATTCGCAAACCTGTAGAGGACATGAGTTTTAATGATGACGTTTTTTCACAGCTTAAAAGTGGAGATATATTGTTCATTGATAGTAGTCATCGTATTCTTCCTAATTCTGACTGTGCCTTTATTTATAATGAGTTGATACCGAGCCTTCCAAAAGGAGTGGTCATTCATATCCATGATATTTATCTTCCTTATGACTATCCTCAATTCATGTGTGATAGGTTATATAATGAGAATGAATTCTTAGCCGCCTACTTATTGAGTAACTCCAACTACTTCAAAATTCTATTGCCTAATTTCTATGTCTATAAAAATCCAGATGTTTGGAATACAATAGCACCACTTTTCACATCATCAAAAATGAAAGATGTAGAAAAACATGGTGGGTCTATATGGCTTAGTAAGAATTAGCACTAATCTTTAAATTGAGTAACTTGAGATCATATTAATTCTACATTATGAGAGTTTTATCCATTTTCACTTTTTTGTCATTACTCCTGACCTCATGTGCAACAGATATAACCAGTGATTCTGTATTCTTTAAAGCTAATCCTCAGGAAGTCATTAAACAAGAAGTTAAAACCTTAAATATCGGAGAAAAAGCTCCAGATTTTACTTTGCCATCTACAGATGGAAAGTACTATTCACTTTCAGATTTTGAAAAAGACATTTTGGTTATCATTTTTACATGCAATCATTGTCCAACAGCACAAGCATATGAAGAGCGTATCAAAGACATAGTAAATGATTATAAAGATCAAAGTGTTCAGGTGGTAGGTATCTCACCAAACAGTCCTTTAGGATTACTTTATGAAGAATTGGGCTATTCAGATCTTGGAGATGAATTTGATGAAATGATATTGCGAGATGAGGCTCATGCATTCAATTTTCCTTATCTGTATGATGGTGATGATCAAAAAGTCTCACTCGCATATGGACCAGTAGCAACACCTCATGTTTTTATATTTGATAAAGGAAGGATACTCCAATATGTAGGTAGGATAGATAAATCTGAAAAACCTGGAACGGCCAATGCTGAAGACCTAAGAGTTGCTGTGGATGCAATGTTAGCTGGAGGCACTCCAGAATTAGCAACCACTAAAACCTTCGGTTGTTCTACTAAATGGGGATGGAAAACAGAACTGAAGACTAAAGTGGACAAAGAATGGTCTGAGAAAGAAGTCAAATTAGACGATCTATCAAAAGAAGGGTTAACTGAGCTTATTTCAAATGAGAGCTCTGAAAAACTGAGGTTAATAAATTTTTGGGCTTCGTGGTGTGGACCTTGCAGACTAGAGTATCCAGAATTTGTAGTGATTCAAAGGATGTTTGGTGCCCGAGATTTTGAGTTTGTATCCGTTTCATTGGATAATGCTGATAAAAAAAGAAAAGCTTTAGAAATATTAGTAAAAGCAGAATCAGCTCTCCAAAATTATATCTCTACCGTTACTGACAAATATGAATTGATAGAACTAGTAGATAAAAACTGGAATGGAGCACTCCCTTATACTCTTTTGATTGAGCCAGGGGGTAATGTAGTTTGGTCTCATCAAGGAGAAGTAGACTTTTTAGAATTGAAAAGAGCTATTGCCGACCATGACATGATTGGAAGAGTGTATTAGAAAGACATTAGAACAAGGAGAAAAGACCATAGAAATTGATGTCAAACAGAAAATAAGATGAAAAATGATTCTCAAACCTCTTCGCTAATCTCCTTACACAGATATAGTATTTCCCTTCCTATCTCTCTAACCTTACTAACATAAGAATCTGCTTCCTCAGGTGAGTCATCTGAATGCTTAGGATCAATATAAGGCAATGAAATACGGTGAGAAGCTCCACTCACAATTGGGCAATTTTGATCCGCATGATCACAGACCATCACAGCAATATAATTGCTTTGAGGATTAGACGTATCATCATAGACTTTGGAAAACATGACTTGATTCAATTCCTTATGATCAGATAGGAAACTGTATCTAGGATTAGAAACATCATTTGATTTGTCAAAATTAAAACCAAAACTATCTAAAGCAGTAACCATCCTATAATTGAATGATGTGGCCTCTGTACCACCAGAAAAAGTCTTTAATCCATTTATGCCTTTATCATGAGCTACGATTCTTAATAAAAATTCTGCTAGTTGTGATCTTCTTGAGTTATGGGTGCAGATAAACATCACTTTACAACAGCTCATTTTTTTCAGCTCTTCATGAATTAATTCAGCTAAAAAAGACAACTCCTTTTTCCTCATTGGGTTAATCTGATCAAATTCAAGTTTTACCTCATTTATAAATAATTTGACAGATTCGTCCATTTATATTTCTTAAACATTCTAAAAGTTAAGTAAATCACCATCCTCTTCCATATCATCCAACATTGATGCCAATGGATCAACAAATGTCATATTAGAATCTACTAAAGTCTTACCTATCACCTCATATTCTGCAAGCCCATGAAGTGCCAACTCCATAAAGAAAACTTCATCCTTTTTCGCCACCTTTTTTGACTGCACTAGTTTTTTTAAGCCTTGTACAGAATTGAGTTTTGCTAGATGGTCTTTATCAGAATCATCAACTAAGAAGTCTACCTTATTATTCCCAGAAAACCATACTTTAATAACACCATATGGGTCCTTATCATTCATTTTCATGGCTTCGTCAGGATTCATAAAATGTTCATCAAATTTTTCTTTGATTGCACTACTGAGTAGGTGTAATGCCACATTATAAGGTCCTTCTTGTTCTCCTTCATATACCAATTCCATTTTACCTGTGAGGGAAGGAATAATGCCCCAGAAGTCAGTGATACGTACTGATGTTTTCTTCTCTTTATTGATCAGCATCCGTCTCTCAGAAGCACTCATGAGATTTTCCATGGCAGTAATGCTCATACGAGCAGATATTCCACTTTTTTCATCTACATAATCTGACTCTCTTGCCTGAAATGATATCAGTTCCAACAAGTTTTTGATCTCGTCAGATATGACAATTTTCTTCTTCTGATCATCAGTGATGGATGCCTCTTGAGCAGTAATAGATTCCGCTATATCCAATGATCTTGGATAGTGTGTCAATATCTGCGACTCTATCCGGTCCTTAAGTGGAGTAACGATGCTTCCTCTGTTAGTGTAGTCCTCAGGATTAGCAGTGAAAACAAACTGAATATCCAAAGGAAATCTGAGTTTAAATCCTCTAATCTGCAGATCACCTTCTTGTAAAATATTAAAAAGAGAAACCTGAATTCTAGGTTGTAAATCTGGCAATTCATTTATAATAAAAATGGACCTATTAGCCCTTGGTACTAATCCAAAGTGAATCACCCTCTCATCAGAATAATTAAGTTTGAGGCTCGCTGCTTTTATAGGATCTATATCACCAATAAGGTCAGCAACACTCACATCAGGAGTAGCCAGTTTTTCTACAAATCTATCATCTCTATGCACCCAAGAAATAGGAGTCTTATCACCTAGTTCCTCTACCCTATCTCGACCATATCTGCTCAAAGGCATCAATGGATCATCATTGATATCAGACCCTTCTACAATAGGCATATATTCATCCAATAGTTGTGTCATGAGCCGCGCAATACGCGTCTTTGCTTGCCCCCTTAGTCCTAATAGAAGAATGTTGTGTCTAGATAATATTGCTCTTTCTAAATCAGGGATAACGGTATCCTCAAATCCCACTATACCTTCAAAAACGGTCTGTCCTGATTCCAGTTTTTCTATCAAGTTTTTCCTCATCTCTTCTTTTACAGAAAGAGACTTATAACCTGATTTTTTCAATTGACCTAAAGTCTTAATTTTCGTTATTTCCAAATTAAATTTTTATTCGATTTTATACTAGGAGTGCTATTTGCGTTTTCTTTTATTCTCTTTGTAGTCCCTGAAAATAAACTCACCTAAGCCTTTTAAAGAACTATAAAATGCCTTTCCCTGATTAGCCCTGGTGAATTGATCCACAAAACTTCTGAGGTATGGATCACTTGCTATCATAAAAGTGGTGATAGGAATATTTAGTTTTCTACATTTTACTGCTATTCCTAAGGTTCTATTTAATATTTTACTATCAAGTCCGAATGCATTTTTATAATACTTTTTACCTTTTTTGATGCATGTTGGCTTTCCATCTGTGATCATCATGATCTGCTTATTCGTACTCTTTCTTCTTCTTAAAATATTCATAGCCAAATCCAATCCAGCTACAGTATTGGTATGATAAGGTCCGACTTGCAGGTAAGGTAAATCTTTGATTTCGATCTTCCATGCATCATTCCCAAATACTATAATATCTAGAGTGTCTTTAGGGTATCTAGTTTTGATAAGTTCAGCCAATGCCATCGCCACCTTTTTGGCAGGTGTAATTCTGTCTTCTCCATATAGAATCATAGAATGTGAAATATCTATCATCAAGACTGTGCTCGTCTGTGTCTTATAAAAAGTCTCATGAACTTCTAAATCATCCTGAGTCAATGTAAAATCGTCTATACCGTGATTGATATGAGCATTCTTTATTGATTCTGATATGGCTATGTTATCTAAGGCATCTCCAAATTCAAATGGTCTCAATTCTGATGTATGCTCATCTCCTCGTCCAATCACCTTAGTCGTATGATTACCCGTCCCTGATTTTTTAAGGTCATCAAAAATATCGTCAAGAGCTTTCTTTCTGAGTTCTATTTCCATTTTGGCTGTAGGGCCCATTCCCCCTGAACCTTTTTGACCTTGATCAGCTATATACCCCTTATCTATCAGATCTTGGATGAAATCCGCTATACCATAGTTGTCATCAGTGAGATTATACTGCTTATCTAACTGTGTGAGCCAAGTCAGTGCTTCTGATACATCTCCAGATGTATACACTAGTAAATCTTTGAATATATTCAGTAACCGTTTGAAAGGATCATTTTCATCCCCCTTTGGTACATACTTGCCAAATTCCCACCCTATCATAAAATCTCTGGTTATCTAGATATTTTAATAACTAAAGAAAAGAAGAAAAGTTATAAATGAAAGCTATTATTCTGGAAAGTGAGTCATTGTTAACCCTATGATTAGTCAATTGCGATATAATCTGAAGATCACATTTGCATCTTTATCAGAATTTTCTGAAATTTCAGAAAATTATTAAAATGGCTAATAATCAGAAAACGCCTTGTTGTCAGATAGAAGCGGTAGTCAGTCTGGATGAAAGAGGGCAAATTATCATTCCTAAGGACGTGAGAAAGAAGTTCAATTTAGCATCAGGTGACAAATTTGCTTTGATGTCTTGTGGTGATTCAGATGAGAATGGATCACCATGTTGCTTTACTCTGATGAAGACTGATCAACTGAAAGGAATGGTACAACAGGTTTTGGGGCCAATGTTTGCGGAAATCGTCGATGGTTAATTTTTTTTACTTAACCACTTAATATTTTTAATATGTTATCTATTTTATTTACAGTGATCTGTGGTGTGGGATGTTGCGACTTCCCTTGCTGCTAATTACTAAAGGAGGAGGGCCGCGATTAAATATTGCGGCCCCCATTTTGACATTATACAAACGTCTAAACAAATATAAATGAGTTCTGTGCAATATTTCAAAGAAGTAGCTTCAGAATGGGATCAGATGGCCGATTCTTTTTTTGGCGAAAGCCCAAGAAAAACAATTTATCAAAATGCGAATTGGTCTCAGATCAAAACAGTAGCAGATTTAGGATGTGGAGCGGGGTACCTTACTGAAGGTCTAGCAGATCGAGATGTAAAAGTCACAGCGATTGACCAATCTCAAGAAATGCTCGATATGATGAAAAGTAAGCTTGGAGAAGATCGAATTGATTATTTGAAAGGAGATGGAGGTTCTATACCTCTCCAGGATAATTCTATAGACCTTGCTATTGCTAATATGTTTCTTCATCATGTAGATCATCCTCCAAAAACCATAAAGGAGGCATATAGAATTGTAAAACCAGGAGGGCAATGGATATTTACGGATCTAGATGAACATGAAAATGAGTTCCTTGTAACAGAACAGCATGATAAATGGATGGGATTCAAAAGAGAGGACATTACGAAATGGATGACTGAGGCTGGATTTATAAATGTAGAGATAGATTGTGTAGGAGCTGATTGTTGTGCTTCGTCTTCTAGCAGTGATTCTGAAGCAAAGGTGAGTATCTTCATGGCCAAAGGTGAAAAGCCCGTATAATATTAAATCAAAATTACTATTGACACTCAAGAATTTATAAGACTTTTTATCCACTATGGATTACACTTTGTTGCTCCGTATTTTATTGCCAAAGTCTTTTTCAAATCCGATTGGAGAAAGATCTACTTCATTCTTCTAGCCACTATGTTGGTTGATTTGGATCATTTATTGGCTTACCCAAATGTCTTTATACCTGACAGGTGTAGCATTGGATTTCATCCTTTACATTCCTATTATGCTATTGGTATTTATTTCTTTCTATTATTTCCAAGAAAAAGTAGGATTTGGGCAGTTGGATTGCTCTTTCACATGGCTACAGATTTTCAAGATTGTCTTTGGATATAAGACTATAGTTTCATTTTTTTCAACTACTATCCCCCATTTAGTTGTTGACAAAATGGCTAAAAATATCTATCTTTTTTTGATACAACAATGAGTTCTAATTCAAAGTAACAATGCAATTCAAAGCAGTAATTTACTCTTTCATAATCGTGATTCTTGTGACTTTCATTTCATGTTCAAAAAAATGAAAATCAACAGTTATCTGTAGATCATAGAGTGATTGCCTCAGAATTCTCTATTCCTTGGGGAGTGGCTGTATTTGGAGAAGATGAACTACTTATTACTGATCGGCTAGGCACCTTATATCATCATAAAAATGGAACAACTCAGCCTCTCAGTGGTACTCCTCAAACCTATCATGTAGAGTTTGCAGGATTAATATATGGAGGGCTCATGGATGTCAGTCTTCATCCAAATTTTGATACTAATAGACTGGTTTATATATCATATGTCGGTATTCAAGGCAAGATGTTAGTTGCTCGATTCAAGTTTCAAGATGACACCATTGATAAAATCGAAATTGTATTCAGATCAAATTCATTTTCGATTGGTTCTAGAATAGAATGGGATGATCATAATCACTTTTACGTTTCTCAAGGATTAGGTGGCAATCCTTATCCTGAACCTGGGCCCCAAAATCTGGGCAATGATGGAGGTAAAATACATCGTCTACACGATGATGGGCAGATACCTCAAGACAATCCCATCTTTGATACTATCACGGGCCCTACAAGTATCTGGACCTATGGCCATAGAGATCCTCAAGGACTCTTTTTTGATAGGGATGCTGGAGTTCTCTATGCCAATGAGCATGGACCACTAGGAGGAGATGAATTTAATATCATCTATCAAGGAAAGAACTATGGCTGGCCACTTCATTCATACGGTAAGAATTATGACAATTCAGAAATATCAACGATCACCGAAGAAGAAGCTAGGACAACAACCGTTCTACCTGAAAAGCACTGGGATAAAAATATTAATGTAGCTCCTTCGAGTTTATTAAAACTCAAAAACAGCAATTTTACCCTTTGGAATGGTTCATTCATCATGGGATCATTACCTCAACAAAGGCTTGTTACTTATAATTTGCAATCTGGCAAGACAGAAATAGTTTTAGAAAATATAGGTCGTGTTCGAGATATTGCTCAGTTGTCGAATGGAAACCTCATTGTTCTAGTAGATGCTGGCAGTCCAAATAGCTCAGACAGAGGAAGAATATTAGAAATTTGGCCAAAGGAAGAATAGATTCTTACCAGTATACTACATATCTCACTCTTGGCCTAGGACATACCATTCTATTGCCTCTATATCCAAATTAGCTCTTCTGCCAGTCTTCTCAGGTGCATAATGAGCTGACAAATAGTCTAATACTTTGGGTTCTAAAGTTCCTAGTTCAGGCAGTCCTTGAGTCTCTTGCATCCATTTTATCATGTCCTTCCAACCTTCCCGAGTCGCTCTATTCTGTATGATCAATTTAGATGAATGGCATGAAGTACATGTAGCTTTAACCACTTTAAAATTTTCATCATATACCATACCTGAAGCTACATCTATTCCATCTACTACATCAGGTCCTCTGTCCACAGAAGCCCTTTCTTCGGTATACTTTGCAAGTCCATCGTTAGAATATTTCGACTCTCCCCATTGTGAGATATATTCGCCCATAGGTAGATATAAGACCACTCCGACTACACACAACACTGTGAACATCAATAATGACTTCAGCAGAGACCATAGAGGACCTGTATTCATATTATAATTATCCTCCATGAACTATACCACTTTTACAGCTATCCGATGACAAGCATTATTGAGGTACCCCTTCGGGTTCCATCCAGGCAAGATGATGGGTTGGGTATTGCCATCACTATCAGTTGCTTTAGCCCAAACTTCATAATACCCTTTCTTTGGAAAAGAAACATCTGCACCAAATTGCTGCCAATGAAACCTGTTTTCTGGCTCTGTGATATCGCATTCTTTCCAATGCTTACCAAAATCAATAGAGTACTCCATTTTGTTCACTTTAGAACTCGATGTCCAAGCATGTCCTTTGAGAGGAAGTGATTGGTTGGTTTTTATCGTAGCTCCAGTTTTAGGAGAAGTAATCAGTGACTTCACGGGCATCTTTTCAATTATGCACATATCAGCATCATCCACTTTAGTACCTGGAGCGACCGCATCACAGGGTACTCGATAAGACTGACCTCCCATCTTAGCTCCGTCATGGACTTCATTTCTGATCACAATCTTTTCTAACCATTTGCCACTACATGAAGCGGGTGTGCCCCCAAAAACTAATCGAAGAGGATGGCCATTGAGCACCGGAATGTCCTTCCCATTCATAGCCCATGCTATCATACTTTCTTCTTCCATAGCCTTCGCTATAGGTACTCCCCGTGATATACTATTCTTATTTGGATCTCCAGAAAGGTGGGTATCAGCTCCATAATATCCAATATATACAGCATCATTTTTCACTCCTACATCATTCAATACATCTTTTAATTTTACTCCAGTCCATGCTGCACATCCTACTGCTCCAGTACTCCATTGATTACCCTTTGCAGGTGGATTGAATTCTTTTCTACCATTACCGCCACACTCCAAAGTAATATTGAGAGTATGGTTCGCAAATTTTGATTTCAGATCGGCAATAGTGTAAGATTTCTTACTGGATGCTGACACTCCTTCTATAGTGAGCGTCCATGTAGAAGGATCAATACTAAATGGAGGAATACCATTGTTTCTGACAAAAAAGAGATCATTTGGTGTCAAATCATCATTGAGTAAATGTGGTAATGTCTCAGCATTTACTGGTCTATCATTAAGTATTGTGATATATGGGCTTTTTCCGTCCAAAGGACCATTCTGATCATAATGTGTAATGCCAACGGGAACAATTCCTTTTGGCAAATGATGACCAAAGACTATATCTGTGCCAATTAGTGTCGCGAAAGATGCTAAGGCAGTTTTTGATATGAATCGGCGTCGGTTGAAACCAGTTTCTAGATTCTCTTCCATATCAAGCTAATGTAATGAAAAGTGTCTATTAGCAATTGTAATTATTGTTACATATCCAAGAATATTTGGCTTAGAACAATTTGATTTAGGGGCATAAAAAAAGGCTTTCCGTTGAAAGCCTTAAAACTCCAAAAAATCAATTGTTAACAATCATCATTATGACGTTGTAGTTTTTCGAAGGTCACATATATGAATTGTTAATTTTTTATCATGGTATATAGAGATATAAATACTAGAATGTTTATTTTTTCAGAAATATGTATTCCATTTTCAACGGAATAGGTCTGTTCTGATACCAAAAATTAATGTATTTGGGTGAATGCACACAAGCTAGGTTAAAGGTTAAAAAAACAAAAATTAAAAAAATAGAGATTCGTAATAATTATATCTGGTCTTTTTAGAATTTAGCAGATCATTAAGATAACCTGAGCTTAAAACAAACCATATGGAACTACAAACCTCTCAAATTGCAGTTTTTCTAGGTCTTACTACCTTGATTGCCGTAGTGACGTATTTTTACTGTCGGGGACAACGTGGCTCGAGTGATGAAGGACAAGAATATTTCTTAGCAGGAAAAGGACTTAAATGGTACTTTGTGGCAGGGTCCATCACTTTGACTAATCTATCCACTGATCAGCTTGTTGGAATGAATGGCAATCAAATGGCTTTGCTGGCTTGGTGGGAACTTGCAGCAGTGGCTGGATTACTCATGCTCACCTTTTTATTTATCCCCGTCTATTATAGATATAATTGCACTACCACTACTGAACTGTTAGAACGTCGTTATAACAACCCACATATACGTTCATTGATTTCTTTGCTTTTCCTTGCGGGAAATGTCTTCATACTATTGCCTGGCGTATTATATGGAGGTTCATTATTCATGCAACAAATGTTTGGACTTGAACATCTTAATATTTATTATTTGGCTATCGCTTTTGCATTAGTGGGATCGGCCTACGCCATATTTGGTGGCTTGAGAGCTGTTGCAGTTTCTGATACTTTCTCAGGCATTCTGTTACTGTCCTTGGCAATTTTAGTAGTATGGAAATCCTTAGTAGCCATTGATTTTGATTTTTCCGATGTCCCTGCAGACAGACTATCCATGATTGGGGGATTTGAATCTCCCATACCTTTTGCCACTTTGTTCACAGGTATGTTGTTCATTCAGATGTTCTATTGGTCTACTAATCAGACGATTACTCAGAGAGCTATGGCATCTCCTAATATTAAGGAAGCTCAGAAAGGTATTTTGGCTGCTGCAGCTATACGATTGATGATAGTACCACCGATCATAGTATTGCCTGGTATTATTTCATATAAATTATATGGGGAGGTAGCAAACAACAAAGCATTCGGAATGATCGTCAGCGATCTTCTTCCATTGACTCTCACAGGGGCTTTTGCTGCAGCCATGGCGGCTGCCGTTCTCACCACATTCAATTCCATTCTCAATGCATCTGCAGCACTATGGGTTTGTGACGTCCATAAGACTTATATCAGTAAGAAACCTAATGTACGCCGACTTTCTTTAATTGTTTCTGTCATTATGGTCGGGCTGGCATTCATTATGTTCCCTGTCTTTCTACACGCTGAAAATCTCATAAATCTGATGCAAGAACTGTATGGCTTCTTGTCCATGCCTATACTTTCAGCATTTATGGTTGGACTTCTTTTCAAAAATGTGGATGCTAAGGCAGTTATTATTTCTGTTGTTCTAGGAGTACTTTTATATGCCTTTTTAACTATGGTTTGGCCACAGTTACCTGGCGGAAATTACATTCATATGATGGCCATCACTTTGTTTTTCAGTGTGTTCAGTGCCCTTTTGATAAACAAATTTATTTATAAAAAGAAAGCCGAATGGGATGCTCATAATGTCTTTGGTAAAAACCATGATAAATGATGCAACTAGGTGTTTGTTATTATCCAGAGCATTGGGCAGAATCTATGTGGGCAGAAGATGCTGCTGAGATGAAATCTCTTGGACTGTCACTTGTCCGAATAGGGGAATTTTCTTGGAATAAACTGGAACCAAAAGAGGGAACATTTGATTTTAGCTGGTTGGACAAAGTGATAAATGTATTAGATAACGCAGGACTCAAAGTCATCCTAGGAACTCCGAGTGCCACACCGCCAAGATGGATATTGGAAAAATTTCCTGACCTCTTAGCATATGATGAGCAA
The DNA here is from genome assembly GCA_002471345.1 of Saprospiraceae bacterium UBA7328. Taxonomy (GTDB): domain Bacteria; phylum Bacteroidota; class Bacteroidia; order Chitinophagales; family Saprospiraceae; genus UBA7328. The sequence continues at coordinate 11,451 of DKPS01000022.1, read as the reverse complement.
AGCCAACCAAGAGGCTTCGGTTCCAGAAGACACTATTGTTTTTCACACAAAGGATATAAACTTTTATCAGGGCAGATGGCAAGTCGACTTTCAAAGCGGTATGGTGATCATTCTGCTCTTTATGCCTGGCAAGTAGATAATGAATACGGATGTCATGACACGATCCGGTCTTACAGTCCTCTTGCAAAAATAGCTTTTCAGAATTGGCTTTCAGAAAAATATAAATCCATAACCGAGTTGAACCGAAGATGGGGCAATGTCTTCTGGTCTATGGAATATGACGATTTTGGTCAGATAGACCTTCCTAATTTGACAGTGACTGAACCCAATCCCAGTCACAAGATGGACTTCTATAGATTCTCTTCGGATCAAGTAATCTCTTGGAATCAGGTCCAGCTCAAAGCCATAAGGTCTCATTCAGATAGGCCTATCTTTCACAATTATATGGGCCGAATTACTGAGTTCGATCATTTCAAACTGGGCGAACCAATGGAAATCGCCACATGGGACAGTTATCCCCTAGGTTTCCTAGAAGATCGGTCTGATAGATCTGAGTCATTTAAACATAAGTATCAATATACTGGAGATCCTGACTTTCAAGCTTTTCATCATGACCTCTATCGAGGTGTAGGCAAGGGCAGATGGGGTATCATGGAACAGCAACCAGGTCCTGTTAATTGGGCACCTTACAATCCAGAACCAGCCCCAGGAATGGTAAGAATTTGGACTTTGGAAGCAATGGCACATGGAGCAGAATTCGTTGCATATTTTAGATGGCGGCAATTACCTTTTGCTCAAGAACAAATGCATTCAGCCCTCAAAAGATCTGACAATCGGCCCTCAGAAGTGCTAAAAGAGATACACTTATTAAGGAAAGACATTAATAAATATAGTAGTGTTCAGAAACGAAAAGCACCTGTAGCACTAATATTTGACTATGAGAGCCAATGGGCATGGGAAGTACAGCCACAGGGCAAGGATTTCGATTATTTCAGACTGGTCTATGATCTGTACTGCTGCCTGAGAAAACTTGGACTGGACATTGACATTCTTCCACCAAATGGGAAATTGCTAAATAACTATTCTTTTATACTAATACCTGGGCTTTTTTCCATCTCTAACGAGCTATCACAAGCTTTGTCGTCCTATAAAGGTGAAATACTGCTAGGCCCTCGCACAGACACTAAAACTGAAGATTTCTATATTCATTCTGACAGTGTATCTAAACTTATGCAATTGCCTATAAAATTGGATCAAGTAGAGACACTTCGACCCTCTGAAACAAGGAATATAGAAGGAGTCGGTACTTTCCATACTTGGATTGAGAAGCTAAAAGTACAGGATGAATTCGTTCCTCCTCTAATTCACAATCAAAACAAGACTTATATAGGAGGATGGCCTGATGAAAAAACATTTATTTCTATTCTATATACCTGTTTGGATCGGGCTGGTCTTCAGCCTCAACTTCAAGAAGAAGGTGTCCGACTGCAGAATGGGTTTGTGATAGATTATGAGAAGGTCAGTTTTGAACTTTTGAAATGATTGAAACGGAAGTAAAAACCCCAGATCAGCCCTATTCTCCTCTGTCTACTTTTATATAACTATTGAATAATTCTTAGCAAGCAAATTATTTTCATTGCATCAATTTGTTATCGGACCAAGTCTACGGTTCCATGCTTGATAATATCGTCTTCCTCTGGAAAATCAAGCAATCCATAGCTCAGAAACCAACCATATGTACCAGTCAGCAAATTTTGACCACCCTTTTTTCCATCCCAAGAATCAATTGGGTTATTACTTTCAAAAACAACACTACCCCACTTATCGTATATGAGAAACCTAAAATGAGAAAAGTTTAGATTCTCTGCAAAGGAGGCCATAAAAAAGTCATTTATCCCATCCCCATTTGGTGAAAAGATGTTTGATAAATAAACATTGTTTAGGCACTCTAATGGTTCTATATCAAGATCCAAACTAATACTACCGCAATCGAGTTCTGCTATAACTGTTTGAGCCCTAATTTGATCTAGAACTCTAAATTCACCAACGATTCCATCATCCCAATAAAATTCTGCTGATTCCAAAAGTGGAAAATCAAATTCATCCAATAATCGAATTTCAAGAGGACGGTCAGCACAAGCCTGGATTTCTTTTGTTAATTCTAATGGTAATTGAGTCAGTTCAAGGTCATCAATATGATAATAAAAAGATCGAAAAACTCCACTGCTGGCCATTGTTTCAGTACACGGAGGTAATTCTCCAAAGGTTCCAAGAGGCATTATTAATGCAAAGAAGGATTCTCCACCTTTAGCCTCAAAACAAGTCGATACTAATGTCCATTCCTCGGAACCATCACCTTTAATTTCTTCCGAATCCAAAGTGGCTACCATATCCGCAGAAGTTGAGGCAGAGCCAAAAGCAAAATTATTAACTACACGTATACTGTCTTCGGACACATAGAGATCAATATGCTTTTCAGGATTGAGGGAACAGCCAGAGAATGAATCATCAAGTCCTTGAAATGAGCCTTGATTGAATATGGCCATCTGAAAAAAGTAGGTCTGACCTTCTACCAATGGTCTTGTGAGTTCAATAGCTATTCCTTCTGTAAAATAGGTTCCATTTGAATTCCAACGTGACCAAATGCCAGCATAGTTACTGCCTTCGAAAGGAGTTAGTTCATCATTCCAAAAAACAAAATCATTTTCATCAAAATTACAGGTCCCTTCAAAAAAATCAGGGGTTGCATCCAACAAATACCACAGCTTCATCCTTTTAAATCCCTGATCTGGTCGTTCACATTCCCCATCAATGACAATCTCAAAACCCCCATCAGGAATGAGGTTTTGCCCATATAAAGAGGAGTAGACGGGAAGAAAATTTAAAACAAAAAGAGCTATAAAATAATATAATAAATAGTTGGGATCATTAGTGAATAGTCTTGAATGATTAGATATCATCATTCTTCAATATATTTTTAAACCAGTTTTAATCCAATCACTAAATTTATAATTTGAAAGCTTTTTCTGCGATAATGCTATCATTCGTTCTTAGCTGTATAAAATACATACCGTGAACTAAATCACCTGTCACTTCCCATTTCCAAATACCTTTTCTGTTTTTCGCAATATCTTGTGATAATAAGGTTTTAACTAATTTTCCTTGTATGTCATAAAGACTTAAATCGAATGGTTCGATGTTTTCAAGTTCATACTCTATTATTACAAAATCAGTAAAGTAACTCGGATATATTTTCAGTTTATTTTCATCAACTACATTGATGTTAGAAATTTCTTCTTCGATAGTTAATAATTGATTGGCAGGCACATTGGTCAATTGTTGTGCATTACCTCCTACCCATCTTACTATTACAGAACGTACCGTCTCATGGTCACCTAGTCCAAAATGAGCAATGGTACTGTTTTGGGACATATGACTAGAACCACCATCAATTTCCCTTACCAACAACCTATTATCCGTAATAACTTCTACACGTGAACCAATTCCATTCTTGTCAGCTCTTTTACCCTTAAGCTGAATCTTAAGCCAATTGCCATTGGCAGCATCGTTACGAAATAGAAGAGTGCGCGCAGGAGGTAAAGTCGATGTAGGATCACGTGGTTCCTGATTCACTACTAATAAATCCATATCTCCATCATTATCATAATCAAAAACTACTGAGCCCCGCCCAATTCTAGGATCATCAACACCAGTGCGGCGGCTAACGTCTTTGTAATCGCCATCAAATGACTCAAAGAAAAAATTATGGTTAGGTCTAATCGTAGGGTTTAATGCTCCATTATTTACAAATAAGTCTAAATCTGTATCATGGTCAAAATCAAAGAAGTTTGCTCCCCAACTAACGGGTACACCACGATAACCAGGATTATTAATAAGTGTAGAAGTATTTCCAGCAATTTCTCCAAAATTTAGAAAGGATGTGCCATTCTGGTTTTTAACAAAGAGACTAGCACTAATATTAGTGACATAATAATCCATCCAGCCATCAAAGTCGTGATCACCAGCAGCTATTCCCATCGCGTTCATACCAAAATTGAGCTGAAGCCCATTAGATTTATCTGTTAAAGATTTAATTGGATAATCATTTCTCAATGCAACATTAGGATTCGCTTTGAATCCAAAATCATTGGCAATAAGCAAATCGAGATCCTGATCATTATCCCAATCTGTAAAGACACCTTCAAATCCAAAACCATCGTGACTCATACCATACAAATCACTTGCCTCTACAAAGTATTCTCCACTGGTATTGATAAATAAAAAATCTACTGCCGGTGCATAATTATTAATAATTGTCTGTTCATTGAAAATAGATACACCATTTGGTGATGCTGCAAAATAATTGGCTACGAATAGATCTGGAAAGCCATCAGCATTAATGTCCCCAAAAGAAGCACTCATACTATTACTTTTATAATTATCCAATCCATATTGGCGTGTAACATCTTTAAAGGTTCCATCTCCATTATTCAGAAAAAGTAAATTGGGTGATAACTCTCTATCAGCTTTATAATACATGGTTGTGACCAGAAGGTCCTTGTACCCATCTCTGTTCACATCTGCCGCTGTAGCTCCTTGTGTGTGTATTGGAATAGTGTTTTCAAATCCTGCTCCTTCAATAACATTAGTAAAGGTGCCATCTCCGTTATTTTTGTATAGAGCATCTGCATTATTCCCTCCTGTCAGATATACATCTTCGAAACCATCGTTATCATAATCTATAATCGCTGCCCCTCCGCCAAAAGTCGCCAAATCCACCTTAAAAGCATGATCAATTCCTGCAAATCTTGATACTTCAGTAAAGTATTGTGCTGTGAGGACATTATTAAAAGAAAATGCTAGTAAAAAAAGTATGATCCTTATTCTCATCAGGTTAATTTTTACTTGTTCAGATAGTTGGCTTACCGCATTGTCTATTTCTAAAATTATAATAATTCTTTATACTCAGTACACAGATATTAAAAACTATGGAAAAAAAGATAGGCCCAATCGAAATCAGGCCCATTTTACATTTTAATTAATCTGTTGAGATATTATCAATATCCAGGATTTTGTGTCAAATTGGGATTCAAATCCATTTCCTTTTGAGGAATAGGAAATAGCATATGCTTAGGATCAATAAAGACTCTTGTATCAATTGATTCTCCAAATAATGTGATTGTATTTCTAACTTCAGCATCACCCCATCTTAACAAATCAAAATATCTGGTACCTTCCCAAGGGAACTCAACATGACGCTCCTGCTTTATTGCATCTAACATTTGTGACTTGCTCAATCCTGAAACGAGATCTGGCAAACCCGCTCTATTACGGACCTGGTTAATGGCATCATAAACGTCCTGATTAGGCCCTGAAACTTCATTTGTCGCCTCAGCGAAATACAGCAAAATATCTGCATAACGGAACAAAATAAGATTAGTCTCGTTGCACGAACATCCACCTTCGCCAATAGTAGCATCAAGATCTACCCATTTTCTAATAGCATAAAATGGTGAAAATCCTGAAAGGCTGGCATCATACAGTTCACCTCTCCATTCAGAAACTCCAGGTACAAATAAATTGCCAAACATCCGTGGATCTCTGTTAGCATATGGGTTCTCAGGATCAAATAAAGGAGATTCGTCAATAGACATACCATCAGTCATCTGAAAGGCATTTGCCAACTGATCACTGGGTGTTATAGAACCCCATCCTCTCCCTGGAGCACCTTCTGGTCCTGGAGCAAGTGCCACTTGCATGAAATTTCCTTCTCCTTGGGTTCCTTCCGTATACTGAATATCAAAGAGTACTTCCCTATTGTTCTCATTATCTGCACTAAACACGGATTCGTAGTCATCCAGCAATCCAATCACACTTGGATTAGCCGCTGACAAGTCCATGAGCTTTCTAGCTTCTGCAATGGCTCCCTGGTAATCCTTATTGTACAATTTTAAACGAGTCTTTACGGCTATAGCAGCCTGCTTAGTAGGTCGTCCAATGTCTCCGTTGAAAGGTGTTATATCCAGATTTGCTTCTGCAAAGTCCAAATCATCATAGATGGATGATAGTACTTCTGATTTTGGTGTTCTCCCTACTACCAATCCTTCGTCACGTGTTAATACATTCAAAACAAGTGGAACATCACCATAAAGATTAACCATCTCCTGATAAATTAATCCCCTCAAAAACATTGCCTCAGCGACTATTTTGCTTTCACTTTCGGAATCTAAACCAACATTTCCAACATTTGCAAGCACTGAATTGGCTCTAAATATTCCTTCATAACCGAAGTCCCATTTGCTGTTTATTATTCCTCCAGAAGTCGCACTATGTTCACCTTTGGCGATGGTCGTATATTCTTGCTCCCATGGGCAACATCCAACACCATTGTCTGTTAGGATATCAAAATTTTGATGCATCCAGTAAAATGATCCCCCCCAAATACTCCCTTGGAAAACATCATAGATACCATTAAGTGCTCGAAGAACATCTTCCTGTGTTTCAAAAAATCCTTCTACACTTCCTTCACTGATAGGTGCTTTTTCAAGAAAGCTATCACTGCACCCTACGGCACCCAAAATAACGAGTGCAAATACAAGAAGAGTTTTATTAATTGATTTCATTTTAATAATTTTTTTCTATTTGAATTAAAACTTGATATTCACTCCTCCAGTAAACATTTTTAATTGGGGATAAACAGCTGTTCCGTTTGTTTCTCTCGGTGGTCTTTCTGGGTCAAACCCTATAAAGTCTGTAACAGTAAATAAATTCGTGCCATTTACAAATATTCTAGCGCTTTTAATAAAATTGTCTTTGAACATATCTGCTGGGAAATTATATCCAATTTGTAAATTCTTGAGTCTGAAATAGCTCCTACTCGTGGTAAACCAAGAATGATCTACACTGTAATTCGACCCTTGACTTATCGACAATCTCGGTAGAGAAGCATCTGTGTTTTGAGGAGTCCATCGATCTCTCCAAATCGCGGAAACACCACCACTATTTGCAAAAGGAGCGAAAAATCGTCCTGTCTCAAATACTTGAGCATCAGCAATACCTTGAAATATAGCAGCCACATCAAATCCTTGAAATGAGAACGATGTATTGATCCCATAGGTCCAGGTAGGTTCGTCCTTACCCAATACCGTTCGATCTTCAAAGTTGACAACACCATCGCCGTTAGTATCTTCATACTGCAAGTCACCTGGTGCTGGAGCGCCAAAAATAGATTGATCAGGAGCTGCATCAATTTCTGACTGAGATTGGAAAATTCCAAGGGCATTCATACCATAAAGAGCATTGATCGGTGATCCTCTTTGAATGATAAATGCGCCATCGATTACCCTATCAGCTTGTCCTAATAACATTGGGTCAATTTGCTTTACCTCACTATTCACGTGAGTAACATTAAAGCCAATACTAAAATTTCCTTTGCCAAAATTATGTTGATAACTTGTAAATAATTCCCAACCTTTATTCTGCACTTCGGCTATGTTAACCGTGGTTGGTGTTCTCACACCTGTTACTCCTGGGTTATTTTGATCAAACAATATGTCTGAGGCATTTCTAACAAAATAATCGGCTTCAACGCTTAAAGCACCATTGAGCATAGATGCATTTATTCCTATATCCGTTTGTGTTGATGTTTCCCATCGGATATCTGAGTTTCCTAGTGAGGATTGTGCAGCAGCACCTACAATGGTTCCACCAAAATTATAGGCTGGCTCAAATGATATACTTGCAGCAAAAGGATAATTGCTACCTAAATTCTGATTGCCTAACTGGCCCCATGAACCCCGAATTTTAAGAAACTCAATAAATCCACTATTGTCGAAGAAATCTTCTTCAGACAGAACCCATCCTGCCGATACTGATGGGAAAGTACCCCATCTGTTATTGGCACCAAATCTAGATGAACCATCACGTCTAATATTGAATTCAAACAAATACTTATTGTCAAAATCATAATTTACACGACCAAAAAAGGAACGTAATGCCCATTCCGTGGCTCCACCCGAGTTTGTAGATGTCTCGGGGTTACCAGTACTTAATGCAGGCAATGAATTACTTGGTATTTCTAACCTTGCAGCTTGAAAGAATTTGGTTTCTGAACTTTCCTGATTAATACCTCCTAATACTTTGAAATTGTGATTGTCGAAAGATTTTTCATAAGTGGCTTGTAACCAAGAAGTAAGATTTAATGTTTCTTGATGGAAGTTAGTAAACTGACGGTTTTCAAGCCATATAAGTCCTAAATCACCTGTTCGCCAATCATAAGTTTCAAATCTACGATTAAAGAAATCATCGTCATCTGTTTGGTAGTTCGCTGCAAATGTTCCTTTTATCTTGAAATTATCAATTGGCTCATACTCCGCATAAAAACTGCCAAGAAATCGATTATCCTTAAGGACTCTGTTCAAAGCTTGAACCTCTGCAAGGATATTTGGAGTTGAAAGTTCAAGACTATTTAAAGTTCTATCTCTATCTGCCAATCTACCCTGACTATCATATGCTGGAAAGTTAGGTCCGAGACGTGTGGCTCTTGCCAATACTCCTCCGTCCTGACCTACATTATCAAGATTGGATTCCTGACGACTTATATAGAAACTACCTCCAATATCAAATCTATCATTCACCTCGGTGTCAATATTTATTCTTGCATTGTATCTTTTACTACCATCCGTATTTTTTACTATTGACTCTTGATCCAAATATCCAAGAGAAATATTAAAGTTCGTAGTTTCACTTCCACCACTGATTGAAAGATTATGTTGCTGTATCGCACCATTTCTAAATATCTCATTAAACCAGTTGGTATTCGGACCATTGGCATAATCATTGATCACGTCTGCTGGATAAAGGGGAGGTCTTCCTGAGTTGATATCCGCTTCATTTCTAAGATTCATGAATTCCTGTGAGTCCCAAATGTAATCAGGAACAGAATTGACCTGAGATGTACCAGTAAACCCTGTATAGTTGAAAGTAGGTTTAGAATTACGTTCACCCCTTTTTGTAGTCACTAAAACGACACCATTTGCTGCCCTGGCTCCATATATCGCAGCCGAAGCAGCATCCTTGAGAACTGTAACTGACTCAATATCATTCGGATCTATATTATCAAAAGGAGCTTCTATTCCATCCACAAGAATCAATGGATCGGGATTATTGAGTGTACCTATACCTCTAATCCTAATGGTTGCCCCATCCTGTCCAGGTTCTCCCGAATTTTGGTTTACCCATACACCGCTTACTTGTCCTTGTAAACTTTGTGATGCACTTGTGAGGGGTCGTGCAGCGAGAATCTCCGCATCAACGATTCCTACAGCTCCCGTGAGGTTGGCTTTCTTCTGTGTACCATATCCAGTTACTACAACTTCATCCAGCTGGCTACCGGCTTGGAGAACCACATCAATATTAGAGCTTGTTCCCACAGTAATTTCTTGGGAAGCAAATCCAGTAAACGAGAAAACCAAGACATCGCCTTCATTAGCTTCAATTGAGTAAGATCCAGAAATATCAGTTATTGTTCCAGATGAAGTTCCTTTGACCAATACATTAGCACCGATAAGGCCTTCTCCGTCGGTAGCAGATATGATTCCACTAACAGTCTGACTGACTCCATTAAAAGAAATCAACATGGAAAAAGAGATCAATATACACTGAGTTAGTTTTTTCATAGCAGAATTATTAATTCCAATAATTGGTGATAATTTAATTAAAATTTGTGTAATAATACAAAAACAAAACATAAATCACTAAAAGAAGTGTTATTTTTACACATTAAAATTAATAATGTCTTCATGGACATCTCAAATAGCTCAGTAAAAATTCCCAAACACCTTAAAGATTTGCCAAAATTTTACAGTGGTGTCGAAAAATTACTTATTGCTGTTGACTGCATTATTTTTGGATTTGATAAAAATAACCTCAAGTTATTGCTCTTTAAAAGGAAGGTCCAACCTTTTAAGGATAACTGGACACTAATAGGAAGCTTTGTTCGTAAAGGCGAAAATCTAGACCAGGCAGCAAAAAGAATACTTTATGAAGCTACGGGCCTATCAGAAGTGTTATTAAAGCAATTGTTCTGTTATGGCAGAACAGATCGTGATCCAGGTGATCGGGTTATTTCAATTGCCTATTATGCATTAATCCCTTTAATCGAAGATGATGAATGTACAAATGGTGAATATAAGGCACAGTGGTTTGAAGTGGACAATGCACCCTCGTTAATCCTTGATCATAATGAAATGGTCTTTAGTGCTAGAAAAAAGCTTTGTGAGAATGCCAAATATGAACCCATCGGATTTGAATTGCTACCTCAGAAATTCACTTTGCCACAATTAAGGTTATTGTACGAAGCTTTGTTTCAAAGAAAACTAGATCGACGAAATTTCAGTAAAAAAATACTATCTATGGATATTCTTGAAAAACTGGATGAAAAGGATAAAAGCACTTCTACCAAAGGAGCCAACTTGTATCGATTTGATGAATTGAAATACAAGGATAAGTTAGAAAATGGATTCTATTTTAAAATTTAGCTAATTAGGACAGGTTTGAAGTCATTTAGCAGTTTCAATATGTCAACAAACATATTACTATAACCAATCATTCCAATATTGATGAAATAAAAGTGTCTTCTATTCAAATTTGATTTGGGACCCAACCTCTTAATAGTCAATATATGCTTAAAAGTAAATTGAAAGAAATGTAACCATCTTCTTGGGTGCAAGATGATATGGCTCTTCCTATAAATGCTCTTGTTCTGAATAATTTTTCCTTGTCCTTGGATTGAGAAATTAGTAATTGTCATAAATATGAGACCTCATCTTATTCTTCTAAAAGAATAAGTAAAAAATTAGAAATATGATTTCCTATTTTTCATTTGTATGTATAGAGTTACGATTGTGAAGGGTCTAATTATTCTATATCAATTTAAAATAAATGAACACCAATAATTTAAACATTCCTAATATAGATTTACCAAGAATAGTAATTGTTGGATGTGGTTTTGCTGGACTTAAATTAGTAAAAGCAATCAGTAGCAAATACTATCAGGTAGTCCTTCTTGATAAAAACAATTATCATACATTCCAACCTTTAATGTATCAAGTTGCCAGTTCTGGATTAGAACCAGATTCTATTGTATACCCAATTCGAAAAGTTTTTAAAGGAAAAGATCATTTTCATTTTAGGATGACTGAAGTACAAGAGGTAGACACATCGGCTTGCCAATTGACTACAAGCATAGGAAAAATTAATTATGATTTCCTCGTCATTGCAACTGGCGCTACAACTAATTTCTTTGGTATATCAAATATTGAGAAGTACGGTTTTACGATGAAAAGCCTTCGAGAATCTTTGGACTTAAGAAGTATTATCATACAAAATTTTGAAAAAGCTCTCACCCTCTCAAGAATTGATGAAAGAGAGCGATATATGAATTTTGTAATA
>DKPS01000119.1 GCA_002471345.1 Saprospiraceae bacterium UBA7328 | reverse complement strand
GGAGAACTAACCAGCTAATATGTCAAACTTTCAGTTTCTACATAAAGAATGGTCTGACATCTTTGAAATTGCAAAGGAAGCTGAGGATATGGTTAATGTTAGAGCGCGATCTAGCATTGTAAATTCTAGAGTTGCATTAGAGAAAGGTATTAGATGGATGTACACAAATGATGAAAGGTTATTTGCAGATTATGATGAGAGAAAAACAGTTCAAAATTTGCTTCAAATTAAAAGTTTAAAAAGTGTTACTGAAAAGAACTTAAGAAGAGAACTTCATCTTTTGCAAAAGCTTGGAAATGAAGCTGCTCACGGAGAAGATACAGATAGTGATAAAGCCAATATATGCATTAAAATACTATTTCAATTCTGCAGTCATTTGGCAATATCTTACAGCACTGAAGAAATACAAATTCCTGAATTTAACCAAGAAACTCTTCCATCAGGTAATAGAATTAATGAGTCTAATGAAGAACTAAAAACGCAAGTCAAAAAACTTGAGGAGCTACTTCAAAAAGATGAAGTGAGTAGGGAGGAACTCCAAGAACAAAATGAGGAATTACAAAAAAGAAATAAAATCTCATCTGAACGAGCAGAGTCTAGACATCAACAGACCAAAAATATACCTCAGCTAATTCCTGAGTCAGTTACAAGAAAACTATATATAGATGTACTTCTTAAAGAAGCAGGATGGAGTAAGCTTAAAGAAGGAAAAGAACTTGAGTTCGAGGTTGAGGGAATGCCTATTAGCACCAACCCTTCAGGAATTGGATATGTTGACTATGTGCTATGGGGAGATGACGGTAACCCTCTAGCTGTTATCGAGGCAAAGAAAACAATGGTAAGTCCAAAAAAGGGAAAGCAACAGGCTGTTCTTTATGCAGATTGTTTAGAAAGAATGAAAGGGCAACGACCAATAATATTCTATACAAATGGGTTTGAAACATACATTTGGGATGATACATTTTATTCAGAAAGGGAGATTTCAGGATTTTATACCAAAGATGAACTTCAACTTTTAATTGATAGAAGGACAACAAGAAAAGACCTTACTACTTTTAAGGTTGATCGAAACATTGCCGGAAGAGCATATCAATTAGAAGCAATAAAAAGGGTTGCTGAAAACTTAGGAAAAACTCATAATGGTAAATATGTAGGTACAAAAAGAGAGAGTCTTCTTGTGATGGCAACAGGCAGTGGTAAAACAAGAACTGCTGCAGCAATTGTAGATATGTTAACAAAGTCCAATTGGGCTAAAAGGGTATTATTCTTAGCTGATAGAAATGCACTTGTTACTCAAGCTAAAAATGCATTTAAAGAAAATTTAGAACATTTATCCTCCATTGATCTCACAAAAGAAAAAGAAGACAGCTCTACACGCTTAGTTTTTTCTACCTATCCAACCATTATCAATAAGATTGATAAATTAAGAAATGAAGGTAAAAGATTTTATGGTGTTGGACACTTTGATCTTATTATTATCGATGAGGCGCACCGCTCAATATACCAAAAGTATAAATCAATATTCGATTATTTTGACTCAATGATTATTGGTCTTACTGCCACTCCAAAAAAAGATATTGACCGAAATACATATAGTCTTTTTGGAATTGAAGATGATGATCCCACTTTTGCTTATGAGTTAAATAATGCTGTTAATGAAGGATTTCTTGTACCTCCAAAGTCCATAAGTGTTCCATTAAAATTCCAACGGGAAGGAATTAAATATTCCGAGCTATCTGATAGAGATAAAGAAGAATATGAAGAGAAGTTCGGAGATCCTACAATTGAAGAAGCTCCTGATAGTATTGAAAGTGGTGCATTAAATAAATGGCTTTTTAATACAGATACGGTTGACAAAGTGTTGGAGCACTTAATGAAAGATGGTATTAAAGTTAGCGGAGGGGATAAGCTTGGAAAGACAATAATATTTGCAAAAAACCACCAGCATGCTGTATTTATTGAAGAAAGATTTAATAAGAACTACCCTGAATATTTAGGTAAATTTTTAAGGGTTATTGATAACTATGAAACGAAGGCTCAAGACTTATTAGAAAAGTTTACAAATCCATTTGAAGAAGAGGATCCCCAAATAGCAGTCTCAGTTGATATGATGGATACTGGTGTTGATGCTCCAAGAGTTGTAAATCTTGTCTTTTTCAAAATGGTAAAGAGCTCCTCTAAATACTGGCAAATGATTGGAAGGGGCACAAGATTATGCCCAGATTTATTTGCTCCAGGAGAGCATAAAAAAGAGTTTGTAATTTTTGATTACTGCCAAAACTTTGAGTTTTTTGAAGAACATCCAGATGGGATTACATCCAAAAATATGAAGCCTTTACTTCAACAAATATTTGAAGCTAAGCTTAAAGTATCCCAGCTTGTGTCAGACTTATCAGAAAAAACTGAATCTGAAAGGGAGGTAAGAGATCAATATCTAGATGACCTACATAAAGCCGTTCAGGGTTTAGATGAAGATAGATTCATAGTTAGAAAAGAGCTTAAGTATGTCAAAGAGTATAGTAATAAAAATAGGTGGCTAAATCTTTCTAAAAGTGACGTTCAAGAAATAAATAATCACCTGTCTCACTTGCAGTCAGCATCAAGAGATGATGATGAATTGGCAAGGAGATTTGATATGCTAATATTAATATACCAGATACTTTTACTTAGTGGTTCAGATAACACTGGAAAATACATGACTAAGATTTTTAGTACTGCCTCTTCTCTTCAGAAAAAGGATAACATTCCACAAGTATCAATCCACTTACCTCTTATTAGAGAGATTCAAACAGATAAATATTGGAAGACCGTAAATATTAAGAAACTCGAATTATTAAGGGTAGCGCTGAGAGATCTTATTAAATACCTTGATAGCAAAACTCAAGAACCTATTTATACTCATTTTGAGGATGAGTTGGATTATGAAGGCATTAAGATTAGAAGACACGTAAACACGTCTTACGAAAGTCTTCAATCATATAAGGATAGAGTAGAAAGCTATATTAGAAAGAATAAAGATCACCTTGCAATTAACAAGCTAAGCAATAATATTGCCATCACAGAAGAAGAGCTAAACTCAATAGAAGACATGCTTTTCACAGAGGATGTTGCTGGAACTAGGCAACAGTTTGAAGAGCAATATGGGGATAAACCATTAGGTGCTTTTATCAGAAGTGTAACTGGTTTAGAGCGCTCTGCTTTGAATGTAGCTTTTGCTGATTTTCTAGATGTTGGTAGTCTTAGAGCAGATCAAATGACATTTATAAATACCATAATTTCATATCTAAGCAAGAATGGGACTATTGACAATTCAATGCTGTATGAACCTCCTTTCACTGATCAAAATGATCAAGGAATAGATGGAGTCTTTGATAATACACCTGATAAAATTAAAGTCTTAAAGATCATAGATCAAATAAATCATAATGCATTAAGTGCATAATTAAGCCTTGATTTAATCTTTTTAAACTTTTAAAGTAATTTGTTGCCAATATGTTGCCAGA
>DKPS01000020.1 GCA_002471345.1 Saprospiraceae bacterium UBA7328 | reverse complement strand
TTATTTTTACGCAAGGCTACAAACTCACAAAAGAATATTTGACATGCAAGTTAGCCGAAGTGCTAAGAATAGCGAGAAGTCAAAATAAGTATTCGGGAATTCTAAAACAGGGAGATACAGTTAAAAATATCAAGAGTTGAGGCCAATTCTTTTAAGTAGAGATACATTTGTAATGTATCAGAAATCATTTATGTCAAAAGATATCATCTTAGCTAGAATTACTACTAAACTCAACCTTTCTAACCGTTCAGTGAAAAATACTATTGAGTTATTAGAGGATGGGAGTACTATACCTTTCATCTCTAGATATCGGAAAGAAGCAACAGGTTCTTTGGATGAGGTCGCTATAGGTGAGATCGCAAGGGCATGGAAAGATTTTAATGAACTTGTAAAGCGAAAAGAATTTGTCCTTGATACCATTAAAGAACAAGGACATTTGAGCTCTAAGCTTCAGCAAGAAATCTATAAGTGCTGGGACAATACGGCACTTGAAGACATTTATTTGCCTTATAAAAAGAAAAGAAAGACTAGAGCTACTATTGCAAAAGAGAATGGCTTAGAGCGATTAGCTCAAGCTATATGGAATCAAAGTGCAAAACATCTTGAAGATGCAGCTCAGCAGTTTATAAATAACAAAGTGCCAGATGTAGACACTGCACTTCAAGGAGCAAGGGATATCATCGCGGAATGGATCAATGAAGAACCAAAAGCTAGAGATGACATCAGAAGAATTTTTGATAGATCAGCTATGATTACTTCAAAAGTAGTTGCTAAAAAGAAAGCGGAAGCTGAGAAATTTAAGGACTATTTTGACTATTCTGAGCCTGCTAAGAAGGCTCCTGCTCATCGGCTATTGGCAGTATTCAGAGGAGAGAAAGAAGGCCTGCTTAAGGTTTCTCTTTCAGCGGATATTGGCGATGTGATTGACAAATTGGAAAATGGATTCATTGGCAGAAATGCAACTTATGAATGTGAGGAGCAACTGAAGTTGGCTATTGAAGAAAGTTATAAAAGACTACTTGGCCCTTCTATAGAAACAGAATATCGAAATAAGTATAGAGAGAAAGCTGATGATGAAGCCATCTCTGTGTTTGGTGAAAATTTAAAGCAACTTTTATTAGCACCTCCCTTAGGCAGTAAGTCGATAATGGGCATTGACCCTGGGTTTCGTACGGGTTGTAAGGTAGTCTGTTTGGATCGCAATGGTAGTTTAATCTATAATTCTGCCATTTACCCTCATCCTCCTCAAAATCAATTGGTAGATGCTCAAACTAAAGTCAAAAGATTGGTGGATCAATATGGAATAGAAGCCATAGCTATTGGGAATGGCACGGCGGGGAAAGAGACTTATGCTATAGTGAAAGGAATTGGGATGGGAGAAGATACTGAAGTCTTTATGGTGAATGAAAGTGGTGCCTCTATATACTCTGCCTCTGAAATTGCAAGAAAGGAGTTTCCTGATCATGATGTTACAGTGAGAGGAGCTGTTTCAATAGGAAGAAGATTAATGGATCCTTTGTCAGAATTAGTAAAAATAGATCCAAAGTCTATAGGTGTTGGACAATATCAGCATGATGTGAATCAACCCAAACTGAAAGACAATTTGACTCGATGTGTAGAAAGCGCTGTAAATGCGGTCGGTATAAACCTAAATACGGCGAGTGAACATGTCTTAACTTATATCTCTGGGTTAGGTCCAACCCTTGCTAAGAATATTGTGGAATACAGAGCAGAAAATGGTTCTTTCGAAAAGATTGAAGCCTTGAAAAAAGTTCCAAGGATGGGAGCTAAAGCATTCGAACAAAGTGCAGGTTTTCTGAGAATTAAAAAAGGTAAAAATCCTTTAGATAATACTGGTGTTCATCCTGAGCGATATGCATTGGTGAAGACCATGTCTAAAAATTTAAAAGCTGATATTAAGACTCTAATATCAGATCCAACATTGAGAAAAGAAATCATCCTCAATGACTATGTAAGCAATGAAGTTGGAATTCCTACACTACAGGATATAATGGAGGAATTGGATAAACCAGGACTAGATATTAGAGGAAGCGCAAAGGCTTTTGAGTTTACGGCTGGTATTAATACCATAACTGATTTAAAAGAAGGAATGATGGTGAATGGAATAATAAATAATGTGACAAAATTTGGAGCTTTTGTCGATATTGGAATTAAGGAGGCGGGACTAATTCATGTCTCCAAAATGTCGAAAACTTTTGTAAAAGACCCTTTACGAATAGTAAAATTGACTCAAGAAGTGACAGCAAGAGTGATAGATGTGGATCCAAATCGAAAACGCATATCATTGAGCCTTATAGATTGAGGATCGTTATCTTAGCTATGTTCAAAATAATTTATAATAATGGGATTTATAGGACAATACAACGTGGCCGATCTTATTGGCAATCGAAAAATTAAGAAAGTTGCAGTTAAAGAATTTGGAACAAGAAACGACGACAAGGAGGATTCAAAAAAACATAAACTTAGAAAAACGAACTTTTAATGATGGGCACAGTTGGTTGGAGCATTATAGATATTACCCCGATCAAAATTCTTTACAAAAAGATGAAAAAAGAGTTTATGATTCTCAAAATGTTCTTACCTCTTCAGTTAGAACTCTCTACAAAAAAGAAAGCAAGAAACTTATGTATTTGACCCTATGGCTAAGGGGGAATTCCGATTTTTATGAGAATCATTTAGACTATATCCGAAGTGGATTTGTAAATTCAACTGTACATGTGATGAATGATGTTGATCAAATTGTTAAATCAATCTCGATAGATAATGAAGGGGTGTTTTCAAATTTTAAATCCTTTGAATACAATTCGAAAGGGCTAAAAATTAAAATGACAAAATTCAATACTCCGGATGAAAAAAAGGAAGAGACTTCTTATGAGTATGATCAAAATGATAATTTAATCAAAGAGACTAACTTCAATTGTATCAAAAAAGAGGAAGATGAAAATATTCAATGCCAATACAATGATCAAAATTTGAAAATTAAGCATAGAAATGAACACTATAACCTTGTGATTAATGACATTTTTGTTTATTCCTATGATGAAGAGAATAATTGGAATGAAAGATTCCAATTTTGTGATGGGACGGTCCAAGTAACTGTATGCAAAAGAAAAATTGAATTCAGAAAATAAAATATTTCGAGCTCTAACTGAAATTTAAAATATTAAAAGAATGAAAGTAAATGCGTACGCTGTAAGAGAGCCTAAAGGGAAATTAGAGCCATTTAATTACAAGTTAGGAGATTTAGGGGCAGAACAAGTTGATGTAAAAATCCATTATTGCGGTCTTTGTCACTCTGATTTGAGTATGATCAATAATGATTGGAGAAATACACAATTTCCCTTGGTCCCAGGTCATGAAATAGTAGGCGAAGTGATAGCTGCTGGAAGTGCTGTGAAGAATGTGAAAGTTGGAGAGAAGGTAGGAATTGGATGGTTGTCAGAGTCATGCATGTGTTGTCAAAATTGCATGGAGGGTGATCATCACTTGTGCAAGACAAAAGAAGCGACTATAGTAGGAAGGCACGGTGGATTTGCAGATAAAGTCAGAGCCCATTGGTCATGGGCTATTCCCCTTCCTACAAATATAGATTTGAGCAAAGCCGGCCCGCTTTTATGTGGTGGGATTACAGTTTTTAGTCCAATAATTTTGGCAGGTGTAATGCCTACTGATAGGGTAGGAGTGATAGGTATTGGAGGATTAGGTCATTTGGCTATTAAGTTTTTGAAGCACTGGGGATGTGAGGTTACAGCATTCAGTTCTAATCCAGATAAGAAAGATTCAATTCTTGAAATGGGAGCATCTCGCGTAATTAACTCTAGGTCTAAAGAAGAACTAAAAAGCATTAGGGGGCAATTGAATTTTATTTTAAATACCACCAATGTTACCCTCGAATGGAACTCATACCTCGGTTGCTTGACTACTAATGGAAATTTTCACCATGTAGGAGTGGTTCCAGAGCCAATGAATATTCGTACGGGTAGCCTGATGGGAGGACAAAAGTCTATAAGTGCAAGTCCAGTAGGTAGTCCTGCCTTGAATAGAACAATGTTAGACTTTTGTGTGCGACATAATATTTACCCTACTGTAGAAGAGTTTCCTATGGAAAAAGTAAATGAAGCCATTGAACATTTAAAAGCAGGTAAAGCGAGATTTAGAATTGTTTTGAAGAATTAAGACAGGTTCCAAAGAGCCCATATTAACTTGTTGTCTAGATGTCAAAGTAACGACATCACACTCTCATCTGAAATATCAGATTATACTTGGAATAACAATTATCATCGAAAATTGGTTATGATATTGCTAAGATTTATAAACGTTTAAAAATATCATCATGAAAAGTTTAATTCTATCTTTTGTTTTACTCATTTCTTTATCCATAGATGCTGATGCTCAAAAGAGCCCTAGAGTACAAGCTGATGGAGAAATCAATCAATCAAAAATTGCTATCGACTATGGCGCTCCTTCAGTAAAAGGACGTACCATATGGGGTGGACTAGAGGCCTATGATGTCATTTGGAGGGCTGGGGCAAATCAAAATACTACCGTGTCTTTCGATAAAGGAGTAAAGTTAGGAGGTCAGAAAATTGCTGCTGGTAAATATGGATTCTTCATTATTCCTAAGAAAGAAGGAGATTGGGTAGCAATATTCAGTAAAAACAATTCTGCTTGGGGAGCAAATGGCTATAATGAAAAAGATGATGCTCTTAGATTAAACATAACTCCAGAGTGGGTAAATGAAAATCAAGAACAACTTGAATATTCAGTAGGTGAAAGTGCAATCAATTTTGCCTGGGAGAAAGCAAGGCTTTCTATTCCTGTCTCAGGTTTATAAGAATTTTGTATTGTACAGCTCCCTAGTTGATTTGAGATATCATTTAGGGAGCTGTTCATTTTAGACTTAAAGTTCTGTTATAAGGATTCAAACACAATTGTTAACAGTTCATCAATTAACTCATGTCTTAATGTAGGTCCTTCAGCAGACCGACTTTGATTATTCAGAATTGCTATACTTACTTTAGTATCTGGGTCATAAAACATGTGAGATCCATAACCTCTCATTCCCCCTGTATGTCCCCACATTATATGCCCTTGATAACTGTTTTGACGAGCTCCTAATCCATATCCTATAAATGTAGGGTGAGGTATGTCAAAATAGGACGTTGTCATTTTATTTTTTGAACTTTCTGAAATAGCATTTCCATTATATAGATGTTGGGCCCACATGGATAAATCAGAGGCGGTAGAAAACACATCGGCAGCACAGTAAAAAATGCTATGAAAAGCAGGGCCATAATCACTTTTGATATCCTCTAAAGTACCGTCACCATCATTATCTCTCCAAGGAGAAGCAATAGGCTCTGGTATGAGTTCATTTGCTCCAAAGTATATATTAGATAGAGCCAACGGTCCCCAGAATTTTTCTCTCATCACTTCTCCCACTGTTTTATTGGTAGCGGCTTTTATAATAAGTCCTAGAATGAGGTAATTCGAATTGGAATACTCATGAGTAACTCCTTTCTCATTAGTAGGTTCTCCAATAAAATTAGCCACTTGGATTGCAGGAATAGGAGTGAATTTGTCAGCTTCTACAATATCCCAAAGCTCAGATTGAAAATATCCATCCAATCCAGTGAAGTGAGATAAAAGCTGCATTATAGTTATTGAATTATCGACATTTTCTAAATCTAGTGTGAGCCAATCTTCAATCGTGTCTTCTAAGGTCAATATTCCTTCATCTACTAGTTTCATTGTAGTGGCTGCTACTACTGTTTTTGTAATGCTTCCTATGCCCAAACTTCATATCTCCAGTGATCGGTTGTCCTAGCTGTGAAATTCCTCCTACTAACTTCCATCTTTCTTCATCTCCAATTCTTATTGACACTGAGACTCCCACTAATTTATTTGTATCATTCCCTACTTTTTCATCTATGACGGCCTGGAGTAAGGCTTCCGTGGTAACTTCTTCTATTATTATCTGATCCTCATCGGAGCAAGATGACCAAAGAAGGAGCAAGAATAGAGACAAAGCTCGTAGTAAACTTGTGTTTATGTAGTTAGACATATAGAATAATCATTGTTTTAAAATCTGTCACTGGCTTGAGTAATTATTTATTATCACAAACGAGTCTGAAAGATTAAGTGTGAGTTTTCAAGAATTTCTATTCACTAAGTTAATTATACAATATTTAAGCTATTCAATTTTGCATTGAGTCATCTTGAGTAATTCACCAATATTTTAATCACTAAAATCAATGCAGTTGGGGAAAAGTCAAAACATGATTTATTCAGCGCGCCTTCTGTACATTCGGTTGTAATTCCAAGCTGCTATTCCACCTATAAAAGAAAATATCACAAGCATCCAAAAGACATGCTGATGGCCCTCTGCCCCTGGGGAGCCATCTAAAAGATAGCCAATAACAGGCCCTGCAAATATATCCGGAGTAAATCCAACAACTGATATTAGACCTACAGCGGTTCCAGTGAGAGCCAAAGGAATTTGCCCCCTTTCCATTACCGCAAAGTATAATGATCGAGCAGCATACACTCCTGTGGCAACAATTAAAATTGAAACAAAAAATAAGGCGGTGGCGGATGCAGAAATTATCCCTGAAGCAAAAAGTAGTGCACCTAAAAACGTAATTATAAAACTAATAAACAGCCAAAAAATGGTCTCAGTACGATCTGCCAAAATCCCGATTACCACACCAATAATTGGACGTATGTATAACAGAAAAGTACCCACTTGTGCAGATCGAACTTGGTCATACAACATTACATCCTGAGCATATAAAGATAATATATCTGTGATTTTGTAACCTACATAAGCACAGAGGATTATGATCATCAATAACCAAACTGAAGGTAACTTTAAAACCTCTCGAATTTGTGAGATCGTGATTTTGTTCAAAATGATGTCCTTTTCTACATTTTGATCCATTTTCATAAAAAACCACACCATTAGTCCTACAAAGGCTACAATGCTAGAAGAAACCAAAATCACATATCTGAAAGCTTCTCTACTTTCTGAAATTGTTGCTTCTGATATTTCTGAAGTTAGGAAAAGAGCAAATATGAGTACTCCCATAGTGCTGAATAAAGCACCAACTAATCCTCGTCCCCCATCTAAAAACCCAAAAGCTTTTCCCTGAGAAGTAGATCCGCCTGAAGCCTTGCTATTCTTAA
>DKPS01000065.1:14263-15152 GCA_002471345.1 Saprospiraceae bacterium UBA7328 | reverse complement strand
CTTACCTTGTACCCAGTCATAGATTGGTTGCAGTAAACATCTACCAATCAATGAATCAGCATATGTTTGTTCATAATATCTTTTTGTCAACTTCTTTTCCTTTGTATAAATAAATTTTACTTCTGTCCCTTCACTTACCAAACCCCCTTCATCAATAGGATAATGCCAAATCATATAATCACTGCTTACTCTAAAGGGTGGTAAATCGCCTTTATCCTTATACCAAGTCTTTGGTGTACTTACATCTATATTAGTGTCAACAACATTCTGACCATCAATCTGAATAAGTACTCTCCATTTGCCTGTAATATTTTCATCCTGCATTTGTTTCAACATCAATCTAAAATTATTTAAATCATCCTTTCCATCATATTCCTCCCATCTTAAAGTAGTAATGCCTAAATCATCATCGTCTAAATCAGGAGCAATATATACATAACTTTTTACAATGGTAGTCTTTTTTCTTGAGAAAACACTATCCTGAATATTATAATCATTTTTGAATGATTGTTTTATTGGTCTCAGTCCTGAAAAGTATCCTATTGCAATTTTCTTTTTCCTGCCATCTGCGACTTTACTTCTTTGAATAACCCTATTAGTATCAAGATTATACAATTGATTTTTATCTAAATATTTAGTAGTCTTACCTTCTCTTATCATCTTTCTATTAAAAGCAAGTGCTTTTTTAGTGGGTTCCCCCCTTCGGTAAAGAACTGTAGGTTGATAACTTTGGATGCCAAATCTTGCTTTATCACTGTCTACAAGTGATTTTATCTCCAGTTCTATATTCATAGTATTATTAGATGAGATTAAAATATTGTTCATTTTCTCTATACTTATATATTTAGAAAAAAACTCTAAGTCATTTTCCTAAATATATAATTTAATT
>DKPS01000065.1:0-13931 GCA_002471345.1 Saprospiraceae bacterium UBA7328 | reverse complement strand
CAAAACTAAAAAAAAGGGGTCTATGGGGAAATCTCCCCATCCACATTCAATAATTTCTTTTGTGCATATTGTTCTTTTTTTCTTGCTAAAATCTTTTCCTTATTTCTTTGATAATACGATTTTTGACTTGCTTTAAGTTTAGTTTGAAATTCCTGCCATTCATCAGGATTATTTTTCTTTCTCACTAAATAGTCTTTGTATGCCTTGCGTTGATAAGATGATGTCTTATTTTCCATTTATATATATATATTGAGATTATTTTAAATAGGTTATTTATAGATTATATTATTTTTTCATCTTTGCTTGTGCGTCCTTAAGTGCTTGTTGTTGCATTGCAGGTGGTAAGTCGTGAACAAGACTCTTTGGACTTCTGTTAATTGTTAAAAAGATTGTGTTATCATTTCCTAAATTATCCGCTAAATTTTTGTTAGCATCCAAGATTCTGCATTTAAATGCGTCTAAATACATTGGTTGACCTGAATGAGTATAGACTAATGAATCACCTTCAGTTCCCTGAGTATATGAATTGACTTCATAGAAACGTCCAACAATACCAACTAAGTTATTTTTATTAGCAGATTTACCAGTCACAACATTTCTGAATTTGCTTGACACCTCAATCAAAAAGTATCCAAATTGTGCAGTTGCTCCAAGTACTGAATTTGCTCCTACAATTCTTGTATTAACTTCATTGGTTGGGGCAAAAAATGCTGGTTCAGTGACGGGGACTGGTAAATAGAAATTGTCTCCTGTTGCAGAAACTGGTGCTACGGTAAATAGTTTTCCCTTAGGTACTAAAGCATCAATGGTAGCATTTCCTCCAACTTTTAATTTACTATCTTCTTGGTATCCTCCTTGAAAGATTGTGAACTGAGCAGGTGGTGTCAGTGCCTCACCAAAAAATTTTGATGCTGAATTTCCTTGTGCCTCACTATATTGAACTAATCCTGCTGTCTTGGGATATAAGTCCTCTAAAATAAAACCTAATTTATCCTGCCAGAAATCATAATACCCTCCCTGAGCATCGGAAGCACCTAAATGGGTAAACATAATACCAGTTTGTTGTCTTTGAATTCTGGCATCTGCATTTATACCTGAGGATTGATATCTTACACTGGCAACACCATTTGTATCATACATTGGCATATGAAGAGCATCCCAAGCAAATTTTTGTTGAGCATCAATATAGGTAAGTTCAACTAATGAAGCACCACACAATGTAGGAGCAGTTGGTTCAATGGAATTAAACCCTACTCCACCACCCGGGTCACCAAATAACATACCTTTCCAAGGTGTTTGAATTAAAAATGGATTACCATCACCTACACCAGAATACAAACCTTCAATACTATTTCCTACTGGATTAGATGCTTTTGTGATTTCTGTGTTGATATAGTTACATAAGTCAACAGGTGAATATGAACCTTGTGGCAAACTCATAGAAAATATACCCTTTAATGGTTGACAGAAAATTTCATCTTCATTAGCAATTGTACCCGCCAGAGTCGGGTTTACCTTGAATTTTGATACCATATCCGCAGGGGATGGGGTTAAGGTTAAACCAGTAGCAGGATTCATATTTCCTCCTGTATCTTTAAACATAATAGGGTGGGAAAGTGTAACCTTTTGAGTAGATGCGGTAGAAAATCCAGACGCTTTAAACTCTTTGACGTGTGCAGTTATAGTTTGTGCCGTACCATTGCCATCTACATATGCGATTTGTAAATCAAAGGCAGGGCAGACAGTTCCTATTTTGGTAAATGGTACAAATACTATTTCAATTGAATCTGTATATTTGACACCTCCTCCTGCTCCAACTCTATGGATTACTTGGGGCATATATGCACTTCCTGTTGCCTTATTGTTAGGGTCGCTTGGGTCGCCTAAATCATTTTGTTTATCACCATTAGCAAAATTATAAAAAGCAGTATTTCCATTTACAACATTCCAATAGTTGAAGTAATATAAAAACTCAAATTTCAATGTTAAATCTTTATCAATATTTATTTTTTCATTTGATGTTGCTTGTGTATCAATAAATACTTTGTTCATAACCAATTGGTCACCTTCATATAGTGTAACCTTTTCTTGTACAACTGATTCCCAGTCTCCTGCACCAAATGCATTTTGTGCTTCTGATTGCTTTAATTCTAAAGTAATAGTATCACTCATATAGTATTACTGAAGAAAATAATACTAAGTTAATCTTTTTAAAAGATTAATCAAACAAGGGAAACAATACAACCTTCTTGTTTACCCTTTCTATCAGAGGGGTGTCCTCCTATTAATGTATCAAGACCAATAAGTTTTTCAATTTTAAGTATTCCTTCCGTCACAAATTCCGTAACAACTTCTCTTACCCCTTCCCAAACTTCATAATCATCAAAAATGATATACTTAATATTTGGATATCTTTTCAGTGTATTGGTAACATCCATTTTACAACCATCATAAGAGTGGACACAATCAATAAAAACAATATCAACCTCTGGTAAGGTTTTCCAATCATCATAGTAAACATTAAACTTCCTAATTTCATTGTTTTCCACTTTGCAATGAATATTAAAGAATTCTATGTGTTCGTCCAGTATCTCAGTACCTATAATTTTGTTGAAATATGGTGCTAAATATTTATTGGTATAACCTTTATGAGTTCCTATCTCAAGCATAGACATAGGTTCTTTATCTTTACAAAAATCAACTATATCATTTCTCATTTTGGCAGAACAAGTAAAAACGTCATCGTGTATATCAATCATATATATGATAACAGAGAAAAAAAAATGAAGAAAAAAATTAATATCTCTATATAGTAAATATGCCGAAATACGTAGAAAGAATATTGTTAGCACTAGTAGGATTACTAAGCAAAATAAAAGTTTGTAAAAGTTCCTGTTGCAGTAGTGAATGTATGACAGAAGAAGAACCCGAACCTAGTAAATTAGATATTTAGTTTAAATGTTGTACCGCCATTCTCCTTTTGGTTTGTTTTTAAGGAGATGAAAATTGGTCTCTAACCATTTACAAAAACCAATTCTCAACATCTTGTCAAGTTCGTTAACTCTTTTTTCATTATTATCAATTGTCATTAACTCGGTTTTTTTATTCCATACATCCATCAGGAAGTACAACAAATCACCTTTTTTCATATTATGTTTTCCTTTGTTTTTTCCTTTTTTGTTTTTAATTAACTCTTCAAATTCACGGAAATAAATAGTATCAGGATTGAGAGCAAAACATAGGTGTGGGCACGGAGCACCGTAAAATTTTATTTCTGCAAGTAGAGGGTTGGATGACTCATATCCAATTTGTTGTTTAGTACTTTCACGAATACCACGAACAATTGGATGGACTTGCAGTTTTTGTCTTAATGCATTCCTAATGGGTCGTGCTTCTCTAATCGTAAGAACCTTGCTAAGAAGTTCTCCAAGATATTTTGATTCTTCACGCTCAAGTTCGTCAAGCATAAACTGTGGAGGAGGGGGCAGTTGGTGTATCTCTGTGTACGCCATTGTATACACATATATTTAGGGAAATCTTTATATTGTTTTTTCCTAAATATATATTAATTGAAAAAGTATTTGAATTTATGAAGAATAGACAATATTGTATCTACCATCCTTTCTCATCACAACCTGCTTGTTGACTTCACCGAAAAGATTGAGCGTGACCCTCTGGTTAAGGTCGGCATTAGTATCAACACCTGTACGGTTAACATCCACGATAAGTTCTTCAATAAAATCGTCAACACGAAGACCAGTATAGTCTAACTGTCCATCAGGGATTTCATCCACATCAATGTAGTTAGAACCATCTGCAAGTTTTGGAACATTCTGATTGACAACAAGGTTGACTTCACCATAAGCGTCAACTAATGCACCAAGACGACGATTATATCCAGTCAGACCATTTCTCGCTAGTTTGTTCGCACCGTTAACCCTGACCTGTACCTGAGGTTGGTAAAGAGATTTAGAACCCTGATTGGCATAAGATGTCTTATTTGAGTCAGTTCCTGAATCAACCCACGTGCTTTGTTCGGCAGGTGTATTTACCAGTAAAAGAGTATTTAACTTTTTGCCATTGAAACCCTTAACCATATTGGAAGTTTCCTGAGCAGAAGTACCATCTTGAGCAATTCCAGTAATTGGAGGAATAGACACCGAGTCGTGTTCAATTGGACGGTATGCAACCCCTGCATAATTCATCATAAGTTGTTCTCTAGTATCTGAAGCATTCATTTCGTCAGCAACAAGTACGGTGTTTTCATAAGTACTTAAAGCAAATGCTCTGGCACCTGTAGTAGAACCTACAACATCCTTGAGTTCAGAGGCACTCTTCCAGTTGATAACAAGTCTAAGATGAGTATAAATATTTGTAGGAAGGGCAATTGATGCTCTAAGAAATGGTAACATATCCTGAAGCGATATCCAACCCTTATTGGTTTCATCATTATCATAAGACTGAGTTTCAACCTTTACGGTGTCCTGTTTAAGTGGTCGTGGCATAGGAGTAACAGCAGAATCAACTTCGGTATTTCCTGCAACAACATATCCTAAGTCATTTCCCTTAAGGAAACGATTGACTGATAAGTTAGCATCATTAGTGTTATTTGCAGATTTCCAAGCATTATAAACCGATGCCTGAAGTAACTGGTCAAGCAACTGGTTTCCATCATACAATTGAATGCTCTTAATACATCCATAAGTTCCTAGTAATCCATTCAAATCAGTGGTAGTTCCTGAATCTATACCTGTGTTTAACAGTCTAAGATTACTTAAATAAACTGTTTCAGGTTGCAATCTGAATTCACTTCTAAATTTTGCCTTGTCAAAAACTGGGTCAATGAGTCTTGTTGTTATACTTGAGTTGTAAATTTCGGTCATTCTTATATAGATATACATAGAAAATAATTAAATTGAATTAATTTAATTATTAAAAATGAGAGAAAGGGTGTCTAGATACTAAGGATTGAGTGGAAATACATATACATTAGCATACTTGAACTTCCGCCCGTTATACCTGAGGTTAACTGAACATTAAATTTCTGATTTCTAAGGTCTATGAAATCATCAAAGTACAATCCAGCAATAAATCCTTCATTGTTTGCAAGTTGTTGGATACTTAAACTATTTCTTCCAGTTGAGAACATTGATTCAATTCCTCTGTCAACTACTTCCTCATAATCTCTTAATAGATAGGAAACAAGTGAATTCGTTGAGTCATTGAATAGGTACTGAAGTTCAGTAAGATTTTTCACGGAGGCAAGTTGCAAATTATTATTCTGAGCAGTGTTTTCCTCATTCTGAGGTTGGAAAGATAAACTTACACTGTTACAGATTGCAGGAACTTTAACGCCTATATTAGCAAATCCAGATTCTACTGATGGTTTGACACTTTGAATAGTTGCCATAACAACCTTGTTTTCCATCATATCAGGACTCTGGGGAACACTGCTAAATGAAACCTGTAAATTAGCAATCTCATAGGTAGTCTGACCATCCACATCCTGTCCAAAAAGACAAGCGTTAGTTCTTGCTAAATTAATAGTCAATCTAATAGCACCTGACTTGTCATAAGGTAAGACATTCATTCCTTCACTCTGTGCATTGTTCAAGCAGATTTCAGGTTTGAAACTAAAGTCAGGGGGAAGTGGTTCAACTATCACACCACTTCCTGCATCGTTTGTGTTGGCAGGTGGAGTAACTCCCTTAAGTACTAAGTTAGTCATTCTGTCTGATGGTGCAAGTAATTCACAAACATTTGAAGCATTGTTCATATCTCCACGTGCTTTTCTACAAGCATTTTTCATTTTAAGATAGCGAGGGTATTCAGATAAGTTTTCCAATAAATTTGAACCGTTAAAAAAACTAGTTTGACAAGATTCCACAAAAGAATGCGCTCCTGCAAGATGGTCAAGTTTGATGTCTTTGAAAAAGTTAGCATCGGTAGAAAGAATTGCTCCATCTTGTTTTACGGTTAAATCTCCCTCAATACGGACTGAATTAAGATTTAATGCTCTGCCTTCAAAGGTCAAAACAAAATCAACGTTGTCGTATTCGGTAAATGACCCTTTGTTATTTTCAGGAATTACTGTATGGTACATAAAACTGCTCATTGTATATATAATAACTCAAGATTAAATTTTTGAGTTATTATTTAATTAAAATACTTTTTCAAAAAAAGTATGGCAAAAACTAAAAAGGGGTGTGAGGGGAAATCCTCAAAAGGCAAGAGTTCTAGGTCTAATCTTAAAAAGTGACAATTTCTTGACTCCACCACCCTGTGCTTCAATATTAACCTGTAAAAATTTCTCCCTGTCAGTTTGGAACAGAGGATTAGCAACTAAGGTTGTCTTAACTGCAGTTTGTTCGTATGCATCATCATAGTCCTTGTCACTAGCACCATAGTTCTGATGAAGATTCTTAAGACGATAACCCATATTGCCCAATGTCATATTAAGTCTATCATAGTAGAGTGGTGAATCAACTGATATTTCCCTATCTGTGCAGTCTTCATTGTTAACTCTTAATCGGAAACTCTGGATGTCCTCATTGACTGAAATTAAGTCCTGACCATCTGGGAATGCAATAAGAACATTGGTAGCATCAGGTTCAACTGAATATTGATTCTGGAAAGAAGTAAGAGAGTTACCATTCGTCTGCTCAGTACTGAAAGTATCATACATAATGGAATCAACGCCAACAGGGTTGCCAACACGCTTAATGATAACTTCGGCAAGATTGATTTCAAGGGTTGAGTTAGGGACATCAAATCCTTCTGGTACTACAGTGATATCTGTATATGTTTTTGATACAGCAAGGTTGCCCCAAGAACCAGTGAAAGTAAGTTCTAAGACCCCACCATTGGTTTTGTCCCAAACAATCTCTTCAACGATGACGGTGTGTGTTTCAACGCCAGTATCTGTATGAGTGGCAGAGAGTGTACATTTTTGTCCCACGAAGTATGGAGAATTTCCTAAACCATCAGTAAAATAAGTTCCTGTTATAACTGTATTGGCATCACCAGTAGCGGTAATATCAAGCATCTTTTTAGTTTCATCTAAATCTGGGATATCAGTAGCAGTAACCATTCTCTGAACTGGTGCAAGTTTATCAATATTGAGTTCACAATGAAGACGAACATCGCCAGTCTTTGTCATATCAAGTTCCTGAGCAGAACGGCAGAAATCAAACATATCTGCAAGTGAAATCTGAATTGGGCAGATATCTAAATCACGACTAGGGAGGTCGCCTGTCTTGTTAATTTCACGATAGATGGTATATTGACTACGGTTAAGTGCATCAACAACCTGATTTGATTTTAAGTAAGAAAGTGACTGTTGTTCCTCAAGACTTCTAGTATAAGTTGCCATAACTTGTGAAAACTGGTCAACTCTACGTAAATTCTCAATTTGTCCCTTAAGTGCAGATTTTAAAGAACAATTCTTGACAAGTGCAGTATTTGTATAATGAGGATGAACGCCTCCTACATCTGCCCATTCAACACCAGCAGGATAAACTCCTACTCCAGTATCGGTATTACTTTCAGCAACATTAACTTTGACATTTAAATTTATATAGGAATCCCTTAAATTAACTACTCCCATTCCAGATGGAATTACGAAATCAACAAGATTTTGTGCTTTTGTAAAATCGCTTCCTTGTACTGAGTTTATTTTCACGAATTTGTCCATTGTATATAATCTAATCAGATAAAAAAATCTAGAACTTTATTTAATTAATCTTTTCTCAAAAGATTAATCAAAAACTAAAAGTATAACAAAAAACTAAAAAAAAGGTCAGTTTACTCCAACTTGGTCGGTAGGATTAACAGTAGAACCTACTTGAGGAGAATCAATCGGTTTATCTTTGTGATGGTGTCCTCCAAATATTCCTCCTAATAAAGTGCCTAATCCTGCAACTAAACCAATTACATCTGCAATAGGATTGAGTCCTCCTTCGCTTCCTGCTATTGCACCAAATTCTCCTAATGCGTCTTCACCTGCTTCTTCGGCAGTAGTTGCTCCTATTTTTGAAGCATCACCTTCAACATCTCTGATATCTCCTGCTCCGTTTCCGCCTTGGTCATCATCTGGGGTAGGTTCTTTAGGTTGAACTTCCTCAGGGGTTACTTTTGGTTGTCCTTCTTGTACTGAACCACCTTCAGGTTGTCCTGATGGGGTGGAATCACTTGCCTTTGGAGGGGGTTGAGAAGCGGTACGCCTATAAGCATCCACTACTTCTTGGTTTTGTTGAGATGTAAACTGTGGCGTAGCATCAACGTCTCCTCTTGCTCTACCTTTCATTAAATCCCTCATTGGTGATAATTGGTCTTGAGTTGAAACATCTCCAGCAACGCTATCACTAGCAGGAGGTTTTGGTTGAGTTACTCTAGTACTTCTACCAGTAAAATCAATACTTGGGGCATCATCTAAATTAGAACTTTTGAAGATACTTGAAAGTCTGGATGAAGCAGATTCAGTTGGAGCAGAACCATCTCCACTTGCCCCCTTACCTGAAACAAATTTACTAAATGAAAAGGGATTGTCGTCCGCAACTGGAGCATCATCAGTGGCAGGGGCAGGTTGTGAGTCAGGTGGTAAAGATGAATGTGTAGTAGGTTTATCAAATAAATCTGCAGTTTGGGATGAAAATTCATCTGGTTCTTCGCCTCCATCATCAAATGGTTTTGAGTCTTCTAAATCAAATAAAGGTTTAGATTCAACTGGTTTACCTGTAAAGGCATCAATAAGTTGAGGTTCTTCCCCTTCTTCCTCAGGTTGAGTTGCAACTCTAGAAGCATCTCCTTGGGGTAAATTTCCTGAATTTGCTCTAGCACTATCAATGACACGTTGAGTGCCATCATCTAATTGAGTTGGCGCTCCATCATTCAATGCAGAATCAGGTTTTTTCAAGGAATCTAATTTTTTGTTAAACGCTTCCTGTGCTTCCCCTAAAGTTGTCTTTTTGGTAAATCCTTGGGCAACATCCCTTAAATCTTCAGGTTTTACCCCTAATTCTTTCGCTTTATCCAAAACACTTTTTTTGAATGCATCTATACCCTTTTGTCCTAAAGAGTTCAATGATTTGTTTGCTCTTGCTTTAAAAGCATCCAATGCTCCTTTGATTGCTCCCTTAGATAAGTCTTCTATTGGTTTTCGTAACAATTCCTGTGCAAGGGGGTCGGTTACACTTTCAAGTGTACTATTATATTCTGAGTCTTTCTGTTTCTGTTCCTGATTCTCTATTCTAACTTTGTTCTCAGCATTGGTTCTTCCATTCATCGCATTGATATAGTCACTTAGTGCCTCATTTTGTCTTTGTCTATCTAAACTTGAAAAAGCATCACTCATTACTGTATAGTATTTAATGAGATAAAATATTATCTTATTTAATAGTAAATGAGTAAGTCAATAAAAATCCACAAAGTACGTGACAACAATGAAAAGCATTACACACTGAAAGGTGACCTATTTGATTTAAGTTTCCGTTTGATTATCACAGGGAAGTCGTTTATGAGTGGAAAAACTAATTTGTTGCTCAACTTATTATTGCAGGATGACCCTAGATTATATCGTGGCGACTTTAAGGGAGAAAATATCTTCGTGTTTTCAGGTACTGCCCATACAGATAAAAAAATTAAAACCTTAATTGAAGAAAAAGAGATTCCTGAATCAAATGTATATGATGAGATGGACGATGAAATAGTAGATACACTATATGAACTAAATAAAGAAAAATATAATGAATCAATCAATGAGGATGAAAAACCTGAAAACGTTTTGTATATTTTTGATGATTTAAGTTTTGGTGGAAATATGAAAAAAAATCAATTTGGTGCAATTGCTAAACTTTTTTGCAATGGTAGACATACGCTACAATCAATTGTGATTTTGCAACAAAAGTACACGGATAGTCTTGTATGTGCTAGAGAAAATATGTCAGCGGGAATATTTTTTAAGTGTAGTGATAAGCAATTGGACACGATTAGTGAAGAACATAATTTTTTGGAAGGTGGAAAGAAGCAGTTCAAATCAATGTTTAGAAAGGCAACTAATGACCCTCATAGTTTCTTAGTTGTAAACTATTCTAATCCAACAGAAAATATGTATATGAATAAAAACT
The DNA here is from genome assembly GCA_002471345.1 of Saprospiraceae bacterium UBA7328. Taxonomy (GTDB): domain Bacteria; phylum Bacteroidota; class Bacteroidia; order Chitinophagales; family Saprospiraceae; genus UBA7328. The sequence goes on along the minus strand of DKPS01000065.1, from coordinate 3,807 downwards.
TTGAAGTTATTGGTGCTTGTGGTAAAGTAAAGGGCAAAGATTGCAAATGCTAAGTTTTATTTAAACTTGAATAAAATTAAATAAAACAAGGAGACCAGTTAGTTCTTATACCCACCCCTATATCTTGATGTGAGGACTTTTTTAGGTTGTGGAACTGTAACTGGTTTGGCAACAACAGGAGGGTTCTCTTGAGGAGGGACAATATCTTTTTTAGTATCCTCTACATTCTTTACTATATTCTTTTCTTTAGATTTTTGTAATTCTTTCGCTTTTGAAATTTGCTCTGCCAATCCTTTTTTAAAGGCATTCAATTCTTCCCTAAGTTCTTTTATTTCACTTGAATTGTTGGATGAACCGCTTTCTCTCAAAGATTTGATTTCTTCTTTCAATGAAGTGATTTCATCTTCCATAGGATTTTTTTTTAATATGGATTTTGCAATCTTTTCATCTTGTTCTTTTCTTTTCTCTTCCTTCTCAAGGTTCTTCAATAACTTCTTTTTCTTCCTAGATTCAACTGATTTTTCCCTTGCCTTTGCAAGTTGTTCCCTTAACTGTGCTTTCCGTTCTTCGGTCATAGGTTTTCTACTCTTTTTTGGTTTGCTTTCCTTCACTTCCAATTGAACATTAGGTTCGGATTCCTCAAATATCTCTTTATCACTCATCTCTATATATTTATCACAGAAAAAATATATACTGATTTTGTGCAATTCTATGTTTTCTTAATTTCAAAAATTTGTTTTTGGGATTTCTTGGGTTTCTTTTTTTCCTTCTCTTGCACATCAGGTTGGTTGTCAAGTTTATCCCCTTCCAACTCAATCTTCTTCTTTAATATGTGGAGAATATCAATTGTACTGTCCATATATAATAGTCAGATATTTTATTCTATATTATATAGTATAATGGTTACAGATGCTATGAAAGAAGCACAGAAAAGATATCACGCTAAAATGAAAGACGACCCTGATTACAAAGCAAAACGAAATGAAGTTGTTAAACGTTATTATCAAAAAAATAAAGATGACCCTTCATTCAAAGAAAAGGTTAAAGAGCGAGGCAAGAAATATTATGATGAAAACAGAGAAGCAATATTGGAAAAAAGAAAAATCAGGTATCAAGAAAAGAAATCTAAAAAATAATTTTCTGTTTAGTATAATATAATGAATGTTTTGATTTGCATACCCACATACAATGAATATGTACACTCCAGACTAGTTGAAGATATCATAAATCTACTGAACAAATACAACATAAAATTTGGTTTGAAAATCAAGTCAGGTTCTCTGATACCACGAATTAGAAATCAGTTTTTGACATTTTTCTACGACAATCCAGAATATACACATCTGTTGTTTATTGATGCAGATATGTTTGATTTTGAACAGACCATTGATTTATTGTTACACTCTCAGAAAGATGTGATTGGTGGTGTTTATCGTAAGAAGATGAAGTATGAAGAATACAACATATGTATGAGTGAGCGTCCTACCGCTAAAGATGTGGATGAAATGTATTTGGAAGTGAAGTATGTTGCTACTGGTCTAATGCTTATTTCTAGATTTGCAGTACAAACTCTTGTGAGTAAATTTCCTGAGAGGGTTTATCACGAAAGAACAGGGAAAAGATACTTTGATTTTTTTATGTGTGGAATAGTGAATGACAGATATTTGAGTGAAGATTTTGGATTCTGTGAATTATATAGACAAGCAGGAGGCAAAATTTATTGTGTGGTAGATAGTGAAATAACCCATAGCGGAATAATGAACTATAGAGGTAACTTTAAAGATTATTTGAAAAAAATATAATATAATACTATAACATATAATGAAGTTGATTAGGTTAACAACTACCAATGAAAACGCAATTTTTGACAACAATTTCAATGCAGACATCAATATTCCAGTTGAAGGTAAAATCGCTTTACAGAATGTATCCGTGGAAAGTCCCAATACTCAAGTTGAAATAACTCCTGATAATAATGTCATAACTTATCAAACTAGTACCGCTCAAAGTCAAAGTGTTAATTTACGACTTGGTAAGTATACTGATGATAACTACGAAGTTTTATTGAATGATATTCAAGATAAATTAAATGACAATACAGGATTTTTATTTGATGATGTTGCAAACCCTACCAATGATAGAAGGGATATAGGTATGGAATGGAGAGTCAGAAAAGACCCCAAAGGTAAAATAAATATTGAATACCAACTGGGAACATTTAAAACTACCAGAGAAGCAGACTTTAGAGCAGAATTTGTTAAAGGTGACAATGTCAGAATTGTTTCTACCAATAACGGAGAATGCAGTTTAGGAACAGGGTTACCTGCACAGTCAGGGGTTAGTGCAAATGCCTTTTTAAGGAATTATATGGCAAAAGGTTGTGGTGTGTTTAGATGCCAGATTAGAACCTTATTTGGAATTGGTTTACCTGAAGAATCAGGTTTTGTTTTTGGTTTATCATCTAAAAATATGCTGAATGAAACCAATGCAGATTTTGCTGTTGGTGATATGACTTTTGCTGTTTCAGTAAGATGGAATGGTGCTAACTATATATTCCATACTGTTGTGGATGGAATTGAAACAGGTACAGGAGCGATTGCCAGTGCGAATGACTACATTGAGATTGCTATTAGTGGAGGGCGTGTATTGTTACAGGCATACCAACCTTCAAGTGTTGATGGTGTTATTTTTGAGGAGTATGATTATGATGGTAGTGATTTGTTTCCCTTTATGGTTTTCAATGGTGCTTCAAATACTGCATCTATAATGAAAGTTGGATTCACTGAGAGTCCTTATTCAAATAACCCTGATTTGAAATTAAGAAGACAACCACCAAATGATGAGGATTTATATGCACCCCCTCAGGTTTCACGTAGACCTGCTCCAAACTTTTTACAGTTTCAGAGTTCATCTTTAGCATCCTTTTTAGGATATGCAAATCTTAGACAACCTTCCTCTGGATTTTATAATGTGGTACAACAGAACTATATTGCAGATGGTTTATTTAGAGCAACCATTTTAGCAGATGCTTTCTTGGTATTACTGGACAACATTCCATTAGATAGTTATGACGGATTTGAAATCAATGGAAAAGGTGGTGGTTCAAGAAAAAACATTCTCAGTGTTGTTCCAGTAAGCAATACAACAGGTACATTATTATATGAACCAAGTCAACCATACTTTATTGACATTAAAAATAAGTCTGAATTATTGTTAAGACAAATCAAAGCACGTATAGTGTTACCAGATTATACTCCCTTAGTAATGGACGGTTTGGCAACATTAACTATTTTAGTTTCGTAATATTTTTTCTATGTTATAAGTATATATGGCAAGACAAGAAAACCTATCATTATTACGAAACATTCAAAAGGAAATTGTTGGTTCTTTGAATAGAGTGAACAGTGCAGTGACAATATTGGAAAGTTCAAGTACAAATAACCACAACACACAAATTGAACACCTTGCATCAATTGATACTGCAGTAAATGCTATGGATGCTAAAGTGTCAACTGAAGCAAAACAAGATGATGTCATTACCAATACAGGTATTGTTTCAGGTGCAGTTGTAGCAGGAAAAATGAGGGTGGATGATGACAAAATAAGTAAAGGTGAAGATGGTACTATTACAGGAGGTGGTGGCGGTTTACAACAGATATTGCTTTATGGTAGAGACCAAACAACTGATTTACATCCTGTTAGAATTACACCCCAAGGTGATGTTAATGTTGAAATAGCAGAATATCCAAAAGGTCAAGAATTGATGGCAGATAGTTTGCCTGTTGTTATATCATCAGACCAGTCATC
>DKPS01000212.1 GCA_002471345.1 Saprospiraceae bacterium UBA7328 | reverse complement strand
TCTCTTAGTTTGTTGTTTCCTATAAGCCCCACATTGCCTGTACTGATTAATTCTGTCCAGATATCTTTAGTTATATTCCTATTAGGTGCCCAACCTACATGCATCAGGGCGGTATGGAGTTTTTCGATATCATTAACTATAGGGTCACTCGTTAAGACATTAAGTACTAAATGAGCATTGGAAAGTTGAGCTTTATGAAATTCGACAAGTTCATCCAACTGCGGCAGATTAGCAAGGAATTCTTCTTGTAGGTTTTCAAGGTAATAATGTTCTTGAATTCGGTTCTTTCTATCTTGGTTCTATGAGTTGATTTGTAGGGCAATAAGAATTCCGATTACTACCAAGAATATTTCACCAGTCACATATAGAATATATCTCTTCGTTTTACCTGAGTCAATCAAAGACTGCCTTGTTTTTCTTTAGAATGTGATCATGTATTTTATTATTTCTTGTAAGCCATTTGCATATGATTTCAATCATACTCACCACAAACAGAGCTTTATTCGCTATCCCTATCATACGGAATTATACGGTCCCACTCATCGGCCGCAGCTCTCGCCACAAAAGCGACAACAGGCTTAGAATCACTTAGATTATACACTTCATGAGGTACTCCAGGTTTAATATATATAAAGTCTCCAGCCTCATTGTCAAGGTTTTGCCTTAATCCAGGGCCGAAGGAATGTCTGACATTTCCTTCTAAAATGTAGAGCATTAAATCAAAACCATCATGAATATGTGCATAAGCTGTTCCTTTTGGAGGTATAGTGGCTACATTGCATGAGAGCTGTGTAGATCCTACATTTCTAGCACTCATACCTTGTTTGTAGTGGATTCCATTCCATGCACGCTTTTCTCCTCCTCCTCGGATACACAGAATGCCATCATGATCTTCGACTGCTGATGGTTCTATTTTATCGGTTTTATCTTTTAATGGTTTCATCTTTTATGATATTTAGTAGTTGCTCTATTTTACTTCTTTGGCATAGTCATCGCCATAATATTTACTAGTGATATTAGTATGAAATTTTACAGCAGAAATGGGGTCATACTTTGGATTATCCAATCCAGGTAATACTTCTAATATTTCATCTTCCCAGACATATATAGCCATTGGTAAAGATATTCTTGGTTTCGTATTCATGGCTTTATTCTGAGGCTTACTTACCCTATGCGTAGTAGATGGCAATCTGTCATTGGTTATTCTTTGCATATAATCTCCAGTATTTAGAATGATACTTCCTGGAGGTGAATTGAGTCTAATCCATTTATTATTGGTTCTGTTCAACACTTGAAGGCCTTCTACTTCTTGAGCAGGAAGTAGTGTAAATAGATCCACATCTTCATGTCCCAACATTCTACCGGCTCCTGACGTATCATCTTCTTGGGAAATTGGTGGATAATAGTTCAATCTAAATCCGAAATTTGTTCCTGTTAATCTTTCATCATATAAATGTGGATCACATCCTAAATAGGTCAATATGCTTTGCATTATAGGTGATATCAATCCCTCATGTGCTTCCACTATTTTTCTGAAAAAAGGTTCGTACCCCGATCGAGGCCAGAAATCTTTTTCATTAAACTCGTTTCTAATTGAATTTGTACCACCTAGATTAAATGCTCTTCTACAAAAAACCCATCCTTCCACTAAGTCAGGATGTATGACTGTAGTTTCTTTAATAGGGAAATATCCCTGGTTTACGGACCCATGCCTTTCATATTTGTATGGTAATTTTTCTTCTAATGGAATTTCTTCAAAAATCTCTGCAATCTTGATTTGTGCTTCTTGGTAAAGAGACACATCTACTCCATGACCCGTAATAATGGCAAAACCTATACTTTCCAGAGCAGAACCTAGATCTTGAATAAATTGGCTTTTTGCACTTTTATCACCAGAAACGAATTTGCTCATATCACATACCTTAATATCATACTGATTGTCAAATTCATCTGATTCTTTGTCTTCAACTAAATGATAATTTTGGTCTTTTTGGACTTGGTCGTACTTTTTGAAGTCTTGGTTAAACGCTTTGATTCCAGCCTCTTTATTCTCTTTGTTTTTTAATTTTTCACTACTCATAATGCGCTGATTGTGTTATAAATGTATCCAATTAAAACGAATAATAAGATGAGAGGAATCACCCATTTTATCCACATGTATATCAAGTCAATAGATCTTTTGTTTGCGATAGAGGAAAGTTGGAAATAGGTTATTGCTTTCCCCAAGCTCCATGTGAGAGCAACTAATGCCAATCCACTGCCTACTAGTTGCATTCCAGACCCAAATATTAAATCCAGCATGCCTATCAAATTGGCATCCATGGCACTAGGGTAGGCTAAGGCTAGCTCGATTAATCCAATAACTAAAAGGACAATCCTTTTATTCCATTTTATCCATTTCAGTTCTTTGAGGCAGGAAAAAGCTACCTCCAGAGCTGCTATCAATGAGAGAAAAGCGACAGAGCTTAGTGCAACTAAAAATAGTGAACCAATGAATTGTCCAGCTGGCATTTCACTGAATAAATGAGGTAATGTAGAAAAGATTAAAGTGGGACCAGCAGTCATGTCCAATTGATAAACCAAGATGGCAGGAACGATAAAAAGAGATGTCAACAATGCTGCTCCTACATCACCCATGGCAGTCCACTTCGCAATATCAAGGATGGATTCTTTCTCATCGAGGTAACTGCCATAAACTACCATAAATGTTCCCCCCAAACTTAAGGAATAAACAGCCTGGCCAAGTGCAGCAAAAATGTTGATAGGGCGTAAAGCTCCAAAATCAGGCTTCAGAAAAATAGCTATGTGCTCCCATGCTCCATTCAATGAAAATGCGTGATATATTAGAATAAGAATTACAAGTAAAAAAAATGGCACAAAGATTTTACTTACCCATTCTATGCCCTTGTTCAGACCTCTATGAATCACTGAAAGGCTGGCTAATATCACTCCAGCTGATATGGTGTACTGTAATGTTCCCTTGCTCAGTCCTTGATTGTATCTGTCTAAATTGGCATCATTAAATCCTTCCACAACCGAGAAATAGCCAGAATAGATCACATTAGCTATGACAACAGCATAATACGAACTTGCCACCAGTATCGTAATCAATAAAATATGACCAACTATTCCTCCTTTCAAAGTGCCAAATGCTGCTCTAAATGCGCCAATAGGCCCTTTTCTTGTGGCTCGACCGAAAGAGATCTCACTCATCAAAGCTGGAAGAGCAATGACTATTGTAAAAAAGAGGTAGACACATAAGAAAGCACTTCCACCATATTTGCCCATCATATATGGAAATCTCCAAACATTACCTAAGCCAACCGCCACACCAATCATTGTCAATATGGTGGTGATTTTCGAGGAAAAAATTGGTTTAGTGGACATGAAGTAAATATAGAGAAATGGAATCGATATGTAATCTGATACAAATAAAAGGAGCTAAGGAAATGTACTTTGTAAAATAGGCAAGTCGAGATTAAAAAAGTGAGAAATTTCCAATTGATTAATTTCTAGAGCATCTTCTTTTGGACTACAATCGGAAATTGTATCGTCCTTTTAGGAGTATTTGTTGATTCACTAGTTCCCAATTTTGAGTGCGATTTAAGGTGTTATGATTAATTACTAAGAAAATATCACCCTGAGGATGAAATATCCAATGCACACGTGCATTAATACCCAATTGCTGAGAGTCAGTATCATACTGTACAAAACTATTGAGTTGTAGGTTTGGTGTTGCATTGATCCTTAATCGTAATCCAACTAATGTTTGATCAAAATCACCTTCAGGTAATCTGCCAATATTTCTGGTGCCAATAAATTCAAAAGTTATCAATTTCGAAGGATTCCAATTGATGCTTGCTTCAAGTTCATCTAATGACCCATTATAGAAAGAACCAAACCACCAACTGAGTTGACCATTGAATTTTCGTTTTGCGGCTAACTGGGCTTCTATTCTATATCTAGCAAAGTGATAGGCCCCTTCAGGTATTACAACGTCTTCAGCAATTTCAAAGGGTTTAAGTAGATTTTCACCTTGAGGAGACCAATTTATTTCATACCTATCTCCACTTTCCATCCTCCAATTTATGGGTGCCGTAAAGGCTCTATAGGATTGCCAATTTCCATCTAAATCAATTATATAGGACAGGAACAACTGATTTCTCATTTGTCTTAACCATTTCCAAGATGGGCGTGGTGCATAAGTGCCTCCTAATCTAAAACTCTGAATATTTTTTCGAGGAACAAAACCAAGAGCAGGGTCAAAAGACTCACCTATGCGTAAATAAGTGGCTGCTACATCCCATAGATCATTTGGATAATCAACTTTGACTGCAAGTGCGGATTTATCACCCTCTAAATCCATTCTGCTAGCCATAATGCCTGATACACCTACAATAAAATTTTTATCACCATTAAACTCGGTGGTCTGATAGGTAAAATCAACCCCCGTAGTGCGACTGCCTGTTTTACTTTGAGGATCTCCGACAGTTGTAATAAATCCAATTGAGGACGATTTTAAAATGTTTTGCTTTACTCTAACAACTCCAAGATTATTACCTTCTAGAAAACTATCACCAGAAGAAAGCTCACCGGTCCGAATAAACATTCCACCAAACGACGTCTTCCCTAACCTCCCGTTGATTTTTCCACCTGCATTTAGAGGGACTTCATTTCCATCAAATAAGCCTATTCTTCTACTGAAAAAAGGAATGATATTACGACTAAGTCCAAATCCAAATTCAAAAATGTCTGCTCCTTCTAGAAAGAATGAACGCCTTTCTGGAAAGAACAAGGGAAAACGAGTAAGATTGGTCTGCCTTGTATCTACATCTGATTCAGCAAAATCTGTATTTATAGTTAAACTAGCCGTTATATTCGGACCAATTCGTTGACTTATATCAAGGCTGGGATCAAAACTGCTTTTTGATGCTGCCTTAGCTTTTTTCTCTGATCTTAGTATTAAGGAAGGGCGAATGTTTAGACCCAGGCCGTAATTAAATTGGGGTAACCCAGTGAGGAGTCCGGCTCTGCTAGTTTGTATGAACCATTGATCTCTTTTGATATTTGTCCATCTTATGGTCTCTAATAACCGTTGAATTCTTCTTTCTACATTAAATCCCCATTCCGTAAGCCCTTTTTTGAAGCTTATACTTTGAATGGGAATCATAATTTCAACAGACCATCCTTCAGAATGAACATAAGTAGCGGCATCCCAAATTGCATCCCAGTTACTATTTTCTGATTCGCCTCTATTAGATACCAATGCATCATATCTTGCACCATTCGCATTTACGGCGAAGATATACCCTGATTGACCATCCAGAAATGGATCTATAACCAAACGCACATGATCTTCATTCTCTAAATCGGTATCTCTAAGTTTCGAAAAGCTTATTATTTCACTTGGATTAGGATCAAAACAATTAATACCAAATATCAAGTGGGTTGATTTAGCTAATACCTTAACCACTGTTCTCCCTGCGGGCTCCCCGTTTTCGACAGGGACAGTAGTCC
>DKPS01000283.1 GCA_002471345.1 Saprospiraceae bacterium UBA7328 | reverse complement strand
TTATCCACCTTACAACATCCGAAAAGAAGATGACTATAAGTTTGTCATTGAACTGGCCCTTGCTGGTTTTTCGGAAAAAGATGTTGAACTCAAACTTACAGAAAGCGTTCTCCACATCAAATCTGTAGAAGATAAGGGGAAACACAATCTGGATACGCCAGATTACGTTCATAGAGGAATTGCTAATCGCTCTTTCTCTCGTAAGTTTACTCTTGCTGATGACATTGTTGTCAGAGGAGCGGAATTTGAGAATGGTCTTCTTAACATCTATCTGGAAAAAGTTATTCCAGAGGAAAAGAAACCACGAATTATTCCAATCACTAATCCATCTGTGATTGAACACAAGAAGAAGTAATTTCTTGTTCGCCCCTTCAAAGATAAATACTTTGGAGGGGTTTTTTTATTTTTTAATTATTAGGAGATTATTATGTTACCACTTGCAGGAATGCTATTCAATGTAGTTGCTGGATTAGTAGTTGATAAAGCTCAAGATCTGGCAGAAGAACACGTTGAAAAGATGTTAGATGATATACTTCCAGACAACGCAAAAAAAGAATTAGATAAAATTATAAAGGGCGACAAATCTCATGTATTTGAGAATGCAAAAGATGCTCTTAAAGGTGCAGTAGAAGGTAAACTTCCTGTACAGATGAAAGATGGCAATGTTATGCCAATAGAGATGAAAGTTGTTTTAAAATTTGATCCGTCTACAGGGTCATTTGATATTAGAAAACAGTAAAGGAACATTATGGCAGAAACATACAATGGATATTTAACTAAGAATTTTTCATATCCAGAAATGATAAAAAGTTCCACCGCAGATCGGTTAGGAATTTCAAATGATGCTACCAGAGAACACGTTATTAATCTGGTAAATGTCTGTAATTTTATATTACAACCAGTTCGGAATGAGTTCGGGCCAATTCGTATCAATAGTGGGTATCGTTCCCCTGCACTTAATTCAAAAGTGGGCGGGTCTAAAACGAGTCAACATTGCAACGGAGAAGCCGCGGACTTTGAATCTTCACGAATATCAAATCCAGATCTTGCAGAATGGATTGCAAAATATCTAGATTTCGATCAGCTCATTTTAGAATTCTACGATGGTGTAAATCCTAATAGTGGATGGGTGCATTGTTCTTATAAGAAAGATGGAACAAATCGTGGAATAACTCTAACAGCTCTAAGAGTTAAGGGAAAGACTACTTATAAGAAGGGTCTTCTCAGATAAAAAAGAGGAAAATATGAAATATTTCTGGGCAACTTATTTGGAATTTTTATTAGTCATAGGTCAATTCAATTCAAGTAAGAATTGGATTGACAAACACATCTTAATGTGTTATACTAAATTAGATAAGTTAAACTATGTTCCAAATAATCTTGATGAAAAATAATAGATGAGTTTTTACACAAATGTTGTTACACTAGGAAATAATATACTATTTCGTGGTATCTCTTCTGACGGCAAAAGATTCAAAGACAGAATAGAATACCATCCTACCTTATTCATACCTACACAAGAAGAAACCAAATTCCGTACTCTGGAAGGTAAACCAGTTGGAGAAATCCGGCCAGGAAACATGAAAGAGTGTCGTGATTTCATCCGCAAATACAAAGAGATTAATAACTTTAACATTTACGGCAATGATAAGTTTGAATTCTCTTTCATAGCAGAACATTTTCCAGAAGAGCATATTGAATATGACTTTTCCAAGATTCGTATTGCTTATCTTGATATCGAAACTGGTTCTGAGAATGGGTTTCCAAACATCGAAACTGCTAATGAAGAAGTTACAGCAATCACCATCAAGATTGATAAAAAGTGTTATGTTTTCGGTAGGGGTGAATTTGTTCACGATAGGAAAGATGTATTCTATTTTCGATTTGATTCTGAACGAGCACTTCTCCAAAAGTTTTTTGAGGTGTGGGATAAAGAATCTCCTGACATTATCACAGGATGGAACATAGAAACATTTGATATTCCGTATCTTGTCAATCGTGCTCAAAGACTCTTTGATGCTAAGAAAGACCCATCGAAATTACTTTCGCCTTGGAGAAAGATTCGTGAATATATGATGTATGGATTGGGCGGTAAAGAAATCCAAACGTATGAAATCTATGGTGTGGAAACTCTTGACTATCTTTCAACATATCGTAAATTCACTTCTGTCAATCAAGAGTCTTATCGACTTGACCACATTGCTTTTGTTGAATTGGGCGAACATAAACTCGACTATTCTGAGCAGGGTTCTCTCCATCTTCTTTACAAAAACGATTATCAGAAGTTCATAGAATACAATATCAAAGATGTGGAGTTGGTGGAACAACTTGAGGGTAAGATGAAACTACTTGAGATGGTTGTATCACTTGCTTATCTTAGTAAGGTGAACTATGGTAATACATTTGGTCAAGTAAGAATGTGGGATACTCTGATTTACAATAATCTCTTGAGAAAGAACATTGTAATTCCACCCAAAACACACGCTAGTAAATCATCCAACTTTGAGGGAGCATTTGTAAAAGAACCACAAATCGGTTCTCATAATTGGGTTGTGAATTTTGA
>DKPS01000023.1 GCA_002471345.1 Saprospiraceae bacterium UBA7328 | reverse complement strand
GTCTTAAGTAACGTAAGTCTTCACCCTTACTTCAGATGCACTGGAACCCAAGTCTCCATCTGTGTCATCAAAACTTAGAAATATGATCATATCATTTTGACCAAAACCAACTGAAGAAGTTAAAAGAAACCCTGAGAAGAAGATGTTGAAAAGGTGTTTTGTCATAAAGTCTCAAATGGTGGGTAAAATAAAAATACTATAATTTTCACTTCGAATTTGACTTTATTCGAGGATCTGTTACGTACTTATAATAAGTGCTATTACATTCTGTTAGGAATTGTACTAACCACAATTGTTGCTATAAAAACATAAAAAAACAATAAAAAAAAAGCCCTGAAAATTTCAGGGCTTTTTGCGCCTCTTCAAGGACTTGAACCTTGGACCTACGGATTAACAGTCCGGCGCTCTAACCAGCTGAGCTAAAGAGGCTTCTTTAATGGTGCGCAAATTTACTTCCATAAATATTAATGCACAATCTTTTTGCTCAATATTTTTTCTTCTTTCATTTTAGTCATTTGACTTAATTAAAGAACATAGTTTTACAAGACATTCTTCATACGCTTATATTGAGCAAATATTTATACTTTCTTATGAAACATAGAAACTTTATTTTCATTTTTTCACTGCTTATAACCTTCTCTTGTAGTGATAAAGACAATCACGAAAGTGCAATATTTGAAGTTGGTTTTGCACAAGAAGTTATTACTCCAATAGATACGGCTTTTATTGCAGGCCACTCTCATAATCGAATATTTGATGGAGTCAATGACGATATCTATGTCAAAGCGGCAGTAATATCCAATAGTCAAGAAAAGCTGGTATTCCTTAGCTTTGATTGTATTGGACTTTTGCATCCACAATTGTTAGAGATTAGAGCTTTAGTCAAGGAAGAGCAACCTGATTTTCCAATTCAGAATATTATGATGACTTCTACTCACACGCACTCTGGACCCGATGTTGTAGGGTTGTGGGGTAAGGACCTTTTACATTCTGGAGTAGATTCGAAGTATATGAATACATTAATAAGAAAGGCATCAAATGCTATATTATCAGCTGATAGAAAAGCCAAGTCTTGCAAAGCAGAATATGCAATTAGTGATCATGGAAATGAATGGGTATACAATATTTCAGAACCAGAAGAATTGGATAGATCTGTTACTGTACTTAGGTTCTTAAACGAAAAGTCAAACGTATTAACATTGACTAATTTTGCTTGTCATCCTACTTTTTTAGATGCGGTAAATGATAAAGTGAGTTCAGATTATGTAGGGGGATATTATAAAAAAATGAATGAGTCACAAGGTGGAGGTAACATGTTCATTCAAGGTTCTATTGGCGGGTGGGTGCAACCTGAACATGAAGAGAAAACTCCCGCACAGGCATTTTTCAGAGGTGAAGAATTAGCAGATAAAGTCTTAGAAATTTTAGATAATAGTACTCCAGTCAAAGGAAATGAAATTAATGTTAAAACCTCTATTTTTCCGATGCCTTTGGAAAATACTGGATTCTTAATGTTATCTAAAGCAGGTGTGATTTCAAGAGATTTTACAGATTCAGTTTCAACGGAAGTGGCTTATTTCGAGATTGGAAATGCATCATTCGCTACTCATCCAGGAGAAACTGTTCCTCAATTATCTCTGAGGACTAAAGAATTGATGCGAAATGACGGACCAAAATTCATTGTTGGATTAGGTATGGATGCTTTAGGGTATATTCTAAAACCTTATTTTTTCGATGAAGAAAAAGAAATACCCCATAGCAAATATTTGTGTAGTGTAAGTGTTGGTCCTGAAACTCAAGAGCACATTTATAATGAACTTTCGAAACTTATAACAGAAAACAAATAAAACAAGATGATGACATTTAGGTGTTTGATTTCCCTAATTATCATTCTTTTATTGATTAGTTGCCAATCTCAAGTTACCGAGAAAGCAAATCTTGATAAAAAGGGTGAAAAAGATGTTTCAGAGATCTCTTTAGATATAAATGAGGCCAACAGACTAGCCAATTTACCCTTAGCATGTATACAGCATGAACTTCCATACAAATCAGGACTTACAATTGCTAAAGAAGGGGATCTTGCTATGCCAAAAGAACACCACCCAGCTTTTTATGGGTGTTTTGATTGGCATTCTGCAGTTCATGGACATTGGTCTTTGGTTTAACTTTTAAAAGCATTTCCAGAATTAGAAAAAAAGGATGAGGCAATCTCAATGTTAATGCAGAACCTCACAGCAGAAAACATAGGTAAAGAAGTTGCCTATTTCTCAATGAATGATCTGACAAAATCTTTTGAAAGGACATATGGTTGGGCTTGGATTTTCAAGTTGCAAGAAGAACTCCTGACATGGGAAAATGAAGTGGCTATTCAACTTTATAATAATCTTCAACCTCTAGCAGATCATTTGGTTAAATCCTATAAAGACTATTTACCGAAGTTGGTATATCCTATACGAGTAGGTGAACACAGTAATACAGCTTTCGGATTGAGCTTTGCTTATGATTATGCAATTGCTGTAGATGATAAGGCCTTTGCCAAAATTATAAAAGAGAGTGCCTTGCGATTTTATAGCAATGATAAGAACTGTCCTATTTCCTGGGAGCCAAGCGGATACGACTTTTTGTCACCATGTCTTCAAGAAATAGATATAATGAGAAAAGTATTATCAGATTCTGAATTTGATAAATGGTCCTATTCATTCCTCCCAGAACTATTTAACAATTCTCTTGACTTAGAACCGGGAAAAGTGGTTGACAGATCTGATGGCAAGTTAGTCCACTTGGATGGATTAAATTTTTCAAGAGCTTGGTGTCTTTACTCACTTAGAGAGAATGATTTTGCTCATTCAATTGCAAATGAACATCTTGAATATTCGCTTTCGAAGATAGCAGATGGCGATTATGCTGGGCAGCATTGGTTAGCATCATTTGCTTTATATGCTTTTAAATCTAAAAAATAGAATCAGTTACTATTTGATCACATTTTTAATGCCTTCCCTGTAGACGATAATGTACATTTGCATTAAGTGAAGGAACTCGCAAAAATAAATGTATACCTGTGGAGGTATAAGTGGAGAATTATTTTAGGTGTCATATTTGTGGCGGCCCAGAATTATTTTAGAATTCTTATTCCACCCCAGTTTAGAAAAGCACTAGATAGTGCGATGTCAAGCCTAGAAGCATATCGTGGCACATCTGATCTGCTTCAAAAGGAAACCATAGTAAATAATGTTACTTCAGATTTGATGTATTATGCATTGTTTGTTATTGGATTTGCACTAGTCATGGGTTTTTTCATGTTTATGATGAGACAAACAGTAATCGTTGTTTCGAGACTAATTGAATATGATGTAAGAAAGGATATTTTTAATCATTACGAAGAGTTGGATTCTTCTTTTTATAGTAAGAATACTACTGGTGATATGATGTCTCGTATTACCGAAGATGTTACTAAAGTGAGAATGTATTTGGGGCCTGGAATTCTTTATTGCCTCAATTTGGTTACGCTTTTCGTTTTGGCTATTTATTACATGTACAATGTAAATCCAAAGCTCACATTATATGCTTTGGCACCTATGCCTTTTTTGTCGGTCTCAATCTATATGGTGAGTTCATATATCAATAAAAAGAGTGAGGTTATTCAAATTCAACTGGCAAAACTGACATCTATTTCTCAAGAAGTTTTTTCAGGCATCAGAGTAATCAAGTCTTATGTCAAAGAAGGGCAGTTTCAAGATTATTTTCAAAAAGAAACCAACGATTATAAAATTAAATCCATGGACTTGGCCAGAGTCAATGCATTGTTTCATCCGTTGATGATGTTGTTGGTCTCTGGTAGTATATTACTAGTTGTTTTAGTAGGAGGAATAGAAGTTTCTAAAGGAAACATTACTCATGGAAACATCGCTGAGTTTATTATATATGTGACAATGCTAACATGGCCATTTACAGCTATAGGGTGGATTGTAAGTATTGTACAACAAGCTGAAGCATCACAGAAAAGAATCAATCAATTTTTAGATACTAAACCTGAAATTCAAAATAATGCACAGGAACATGTTAAGATTAGCGGTCATATAGTTTTTGATAATGTGTCCTTTACTTATGCAGAAAGTGGAATAATAGCATTAGATAAAGTTTCTTTCGAAGTAAAAAAAGGAGAAAAATTAGGTATAATTGGACGTACGGCAAGTGGAAAGACAACCATTGCAAATTTGATGTTGAGACTTAATGAAGTAACTGATGGCGAGATATTAATAGACGATAAAAATATTAATGATCTTCATCTAAATGATCTTCGACAAAGTATTGGATATGTACCTCAAGATTCTTTTCTCTTTAGTGATACAATTAGCAAGAATGTTGCTTTTGGAAAATCAAAGGCCACAACAAATGAAATTCATGCCATTGCTAAAAGTGCGGCAGTGTATGATGATATAATGAATTTGCCTGAACAATTTGAAACAATAGTTGGAGAAAGAGGTGTAACTCTTTCTGGTGGCCAAAAGCAAAGAATATCAATAGCGAGAGCTTTAGTGAAAAACCCTGAGATAATTATTTTGGACGACTGTTTGTCCGCTGTGGACACCACGACGGAGCAGTTGATTTTAGGCCACCTTAATAATGAATTGGGAAGTAAAACTTGCTTGATTATCACTCATCGAATATATAAGCATCTCACTTTTGATAAAATTATTGTGTTGGATGAGGGCAAATTAGTAGAATATGGTACACCTGAAGAACTCATAAATCAGGAAGGATTTTACTACGAATTGCTTCAAAAGCAACAATATGAAGAGAAAATCATCGAAAATTAGAATTTCATTATATATATTACATTAGGATTTAGTGACCAAAGGGTCACAACAGAAAGAATCTTAGTATTCGAATTATTCAATTTTAAAAATAACGCATCGTGGAACATAACGATTCGCAGCGCATGGAAAGCGTTTACTCTACAAAAGTTAGAGCTGGAAGAAGAAGAACCTACTTCTTTGACGTAAGACAAACAAAAGGTGAAGATTATTACATCACACTTACGGAAAGCACAAAAAAATTCAATGGTGATGGATACAATCGCCATAAGATCTTTTTGTATAAAGAGGATTTTAATAGATTCATGAAGGGACTAGAAGAGACCGTGACTCATGTAAAACAGAATCTAATGCCTGATTTTGATTACGAATTGTATGAAAAAAGGCAAGAAGAATGGGAGCAAAAAATAATAGCCGAAGGCGGAGATCCTAATGCACCTGCTCCAAAGAAAGCACCTGAAGCTAGCACTGAAAGTGCAAGTGATAAAGGAGAATCTACTGATACAGAGGTCCCTGAGACCGAAGATGATATCAGTTGGTAGCCTACTGCTTAGAAATTAAATTATAACATAATAAAAGGAAGTACTTAGTTTCAGGCTGAGTATTTCCTTTTTTGTAGCCCAACATGGGTTCTAGAACCCAGCGATACCATCTATGCTCTTCTTGTTTCCTTGAATGATATCACCTACAAGTTTATCTCTTCCTTTATTTTCGCAATATTTATCATACACGTCTCTATCCCCTTTATATTCAAACAAAGGAATGGACCATCCACAGCTATCTTGGATTCTATGAAGGTCGACTTTTATAATTGACCTGGTTCCAAGATGATTAGGAAAGTATGAAGCCATTTTTTTGAACGAATCTGAGCTAAATTTGATAACCTCGCCCTTTCCATATAGTCTTAAGCTTTTTGGTGGTCCATCAAAAGCAGTAAACATGATTGTAATTCTTTGATTTTCTTGTATGTGAGATACTGTTTCTATACCACTACCTGCCAAATCAAGATAAGCCACGGTTACACTGTCAATAATTCTAAATGTATCTAAGCCTTTTGGAGATAAATTAATAAGGCCATTTTTGGACAGTGGAGCGGTTGCAACAAAAAATATCTTTTGGGATTCTATCCAGTTCTTTTGCTTATTACTTATGTTTTCAAAAATCTTACCCATATTCAGCTTTTGTATAAAATTAGAATAAAAATTATTCGTCTCAAACCAATGTGAAACGTAGTTTAATTTTTCTTCATCTGATTCAAGGAAACCTTATTTTCGCATTCTTTTAAATTAGAAAAAATGAAAAAAGTAATATTCACTCCCAATGCTCCAGCTCCAGTAGGGCCATACAGTCAGGCTATTATGCATGGTGATACGCTATACTGCTCTGGTCAGATAGCACTTAACCCTAAAACCGGAGAGTTAGTTACAAGTGATTTAGACACTGAAACTAGACTTGTTTTTTCCAATTTACAGGCAGTACTAGAAGCAGCAGATATGACATTTGATAATGTGGTAAAATGCTCAGTGTTCTTAAGTAGTATGGAATCATTCGGAGAAGTGAATAAAATTTATGCGGAATATTTTGATGAAGCAACGGCTCCCGCAAGAGAGACTGTAGAAGTTGCCAATCTTCCGAAATATGTCAACGTTGAGATTTCAGCTATAGCAATTAAATAATAGCTTAACAAAGTTCTAACTCAGATGGGTAAAAATAACCAAGTACTCTCTTGCATACAGCCAACAGGTCATCTTCATTTAGGGAATTATTTTGGTGCTGTAAGTAATTGGGTAGATCTACAAAAGGACTACGATTGTATTTATGGTGTTGTGGATTACCATGCCATGACCATGCCTTATAATGTAAAAAAACTGAGGAATAATACTTGGGAACTCATTGTTAATTTAGTCGCGTCAGGAATAACACCAGAAAATATTTTCGTACAGAGTTTGGTTCCAGAACATGCTGAATTAGGATGGATATTTAATTGTTTTTGTTCATATGGTAGATTGACTAATATGACTCAATTCAAAGACAAGAGTCAGGACACCGAACAGAAAGGGAGTTTTATATCTGCAGGATTATTAGATTATCCAGTGCTTCAAGCAGCAGATATATTGATATATAATGCGGGATATGTGCCAGTAGGTAAAGATCAAGAACAGCATTTAGAGTTAAGTAGGGAGATAGCCCAGCGATTTAATCATAGTGTAGGAAAGGAGTACTTCGTAATGCCAGAACCACTATATACAGAAACCCCAAAAATTAGATCCACGGCGGATCCAACTCGTAAAATGAGTAAAAGTGCTGGGGAGAAACATTATATCAATGTCTTTGAAGAAGAAGATAGAATCAGAAAGCAAATCAGATCTGCTGTAACTGATAGTGGTGAGAGCACAAGTGATGAAATGAGTGCTGGAGTGTCAAACCTTTTTGAAATACTAGCAGCATGTAAAGCGACCGAAACTTTTGATAGCTTGATGGGTGACTTTAAAAATGGAGTGTTACAGTATGGTCATCTGAAAGAAGGTGTAGCTGAAGAATTAGTAAAGTTCCTAGCTCCTTTGAAAGAAAGAAAAGCAGAATTGTCTGATAAAGAGGCTAAAAGAGAACTTAAATATAAAATCAAGCAGTCATCAGAACAAATTAGAAAGAAAGCTCAAAAAACAGTAGGAGAAGTAAAGGAATTAGTAGG
>DKPS01000205.1:550-5344 GCA_002471345.1 Saprospiraceae bacterium UBA7328 | reverse complement strand
TAGATAAATTATCTGAAGAAAAAGTAATAGCCTCCTTGAAAGAAAATGACCCGGACTGTTCGTTATTAACTGAAGAAAGTGGAATGATTGGAGAAAAGAAAGATAGTAAATGGATTATCGATGCTTTAGATGGCACTGTAAATTACATACATAATATTCCCTTTTTTTGCGTTTCAGTTTCTTATTGGCAGAATAATGCTCCAAAGATAGGAGTTATCTATAATCCTTATTCTAAAGAAATATTTTATGCCGAAAAAGGTTTGGGTAGCTTCGTCAATCAAACCAAGATTCATGTCCAAAAAAAGAATCTTAAGCAAGGCTTGAGTGCTATGGCATTTTCAGGAAAAGCACATAACCCAAAGAAAAGAGAATTTGAATTTAGGCTGTTCGGACAACTGAATGATTCTACTCAAGGATGCCTAAGAACAGGTTCTGCAGCGATGAATTTAGCATATTTATCAAGTGGTAAATTCAATATTGTTCTTGGCAAGGCTAACAAATTATGGGACGTAGCTGCTGGAATGTTAATTGCAAAAGAAGCAGGGGCAAATTTAGACTATACAATAATTGATCAGGAAAAATCTTTGGTTGATTACATATGCTATTCATCCAGTACTGAAGAAGTCTACTCTGGGGATATAGATTTAAGTTATTTACAGGTAAAACAATCATTATGAAAAGAAAAGTAAACTTTATAGCAGAGGTCTCCAGTAATCACTCTAAAGATCTAAATCGATCACTAAATTTTGTAGACACAGCAGCTGCAATTGGTTGTAGCTCAGTAAAATTTCAACTTTTTAAAATAGATCAGCTGTTTGCACCAGAAATATTAAGCAAATCTAATGAAATAGCTGCTAGAAAAAATTGGGAGCTTCCTTTGGAATTTTTAGCTCCTTTGAGTAATCGATGTAAAGAAAAAGGAATCGAATTCTCTTGTACGCCCTTCTATCTTAAAGCAGTAGAAGAATTATTCGACTTTGTTGATTTTTATAAAATAGCTTCGTATGAATTATTGTGGGATGAACTATTAATTGAATGCGCTAAGACGAAAAAACCTATAATCCTTTCAACAGGTATGGCTACGTTAGAAGAAATTGAGCATGCAGTTAAAATCTTGAAAAATTCGGGATGTGATAATCTTACCCTTCTGCATTGCGTTTCTTCTTACCCTTCTCCACATCAAGAATCTAATCTATCTGCGATAGAAGCAATGAGAAATTTATTTAATTGTGAAGTTGGCTGGTCCGACCATAGCTTTAATTCAGGGGTCCTATATAGAAGTATCTTTAAATGGAATGCTTCTGCTATAGAATTTCATATCGATCTTGAAGGGGAAGGCGAAGAATTTTCTTCAGGGCATTGCTGGCTACCAAACCAAATTGCTGAAGTAATCAAAAATATAGATTACGGCTTCGAATCAGATGGTGATGGTGTAAAAGTTCCTGCTGACTGTGAATCTATAGAAAGAGTATGGAGGGCAGATCCTTCTGACGGGTTACGTCCACTATTGAAAACAAGAAAAAACTATTGATAAAAAATGAGCTCAGAATCCTTATTATTTGTTTGCCAGGCAAGTCATGAGATTGGTCTGGGTCACCTCAGTAGAATAACTAATCTTATTGAAGAATGTAAAAAACACACTGAAAATCAGTTAGATCTAATTGTATTTAGTAGTGTCGATCTCAAAAAAAGACTAAAGAAGTTTAATCACAAAGTATACCCAGAAAATTCCCTTCAACGGGTTATTGATTCTGCCATTTTATCAAAAGTTTACACGGCAGTTATCTTAGATTTATGTCCTAGGAAGTTACCGGATTATATGTTTGAGTTTTTAGAGGAGCTTAACCAAAGAGATATTAAAATATTAAGCATAGATGCCCTCTATGAATATCATTCTCTAATAAACTTTTTTTGGATTCCCTCTTTCTTTTATAATGACAATCATTTTCCTGCGCTTAAAGGCAAATGCAAGTCTGGTTGGGATAGCCTCCTCATAAAGAAAAGACTAGAGACTCCTGTTTGGAAGGAGGGAAATAGAATATTAGTTTTAACAGGAGCTAGTGACCCTTTTAAAATGTCAGGACTAATTCCTAAAGTTTTAGAAAAGCATGTAAAAAAGAAAATGCAAATTCACTGGGTAAGAGGTCCATTTTCCGAAGCGCCCTATATACCAAATGGCAGACATGAATGGGTAGTGCATGAGAATCCTCTCACGTTGGATGACTTAATTGTTAATTCTAATTACGTAATAAGTGTATTTGGTGTGTCTTTCTTCGAAGTTTTACAATACGGAATTCCTACATTGGTTTTTTCGCCATATGGCAGTAAAGATAATCAAGAATTAGAAGCCTTACAAGAAGAAAAAGTTGCTATTATCTCAAAAGACATAAATCATCTCGGCATTGAATTGAATCAATTAATGGAAAATAAAGTTACTGCAAGGACTATATCCAATAACTCTTTACTTAAGATGAAAGAAAGTGGCTTAGAAAATCTATCTAAAACAATATTAACTCTTAATAATTAATAATAAAATTTAAAAGCAATGAACAAAAAAATTCTTATAACTGGTAATCTAGGATACATAGGTCCTGTTTTAACAGATTACTTGCACTCTCAAACAGATTACGATATTTATGGGTATGATATTGGTTGGTTTCAGGACTGTACAATAACTGAAATCAATCTTGAAAAGAAAGTTCATCAGACTTATAAAGATATCAGGCATATAGAAAAAAATGACTTGAAAGATATAGATTCTGTTGTCCATTTATGTGCAGTTTCAAATGATCCCATGGGTAAAGAGTTTGAGCAGGCAACTTTTGAAATAAATATTGATGCTAGTATTGCCTTGGCAAAATTGTGTTTGTCATCGGGAGTTAAGAATCTTGTTTTTGCCTCATCCTGTAGTGTTTATGGTGCTGGTGGAGATAAATCTAAGACGGAAAATGATTCTGTAGATCCGCTTACAGCATATGCAGAGTCCAAGATCGCTTTTGAGCAAGCCCTTAAAGATCTCAATAATGAAAACAATATGTTTATAACGTGCTTAAGGTTTTCAACTGCCTGTGGACCTTCATCTAGATTAAGATTAGATCTTGTCTTAAATGATTTTGTGGCCAGCGCCATTGTAAATAAAAGGATTGATATTTTAAGTGATGGATCGCCTTTGAGGCCCCTAATTGATGTTGAGGATATGTCTAGGGCAATTCACTGGGCATTAATAAGACAAGATAAATCTATTGGAGAACCAACCTTAACCATTAACATCGGCAGAAATGATAATAATCTAACAGTTCTGGATATGGCAAAGTTAGTTACAGAATCCATACCAGGAACAAAATTGAGCGTTAATGAGAATGCTACGGCTGATAAAAGATCTTACTCTGTAGACTTTTCTTTATATAAAAGTTTAGCAGGCGATTTCTACCCTCAATTTACAATTAAAGATTCAATAAATCGCCTTATAGATCTTATGAACTCTTGCCCAGAAAAACTTGTAAATTTTAGGGAAGGAATATATATAAGACACAATGTGTTGAGAAATTTAAAAAATCAAAATTCGATTGATAACTTACTTAATGACAATGAACATAATTGAAACTGACTTTCAGGGACTTTATTTAGTTGAATACCATTCTCTAATTGATGATAGGGGTATCTTCATGAAACCTTGGGTTAAAACCGAATTAGAGCCAATTTTTGGTGATAATATTGAAACATATTTTAGTTCTTCAAAAGAAGGTACTTTAAGAGGTCTTCATTATCAAGTTGGGGATTATGCTCAAGATAAATTTGTTGTTTGTCTTCAAGGAATAATTGAAGATATTGCAACTGATTTAAGGAAGGACTCATCTACTTACGGTAATACTTTCAGGGCCACTTTAAAACCCGGCTCTCATGGCCTGATTATTCCAAAAGGATTTGCGCATGGAATATTTGCTAAAGCAGATTGTTTAATAACTAATTTTTGTTCAAATCCTTACCACTCTGAATCAGAGAAGGGTATAAATTGGTCTTCAATACAAGATCTGCAAGACCTTAAGGTTTCATTTCTAAGCGACAAGGATAAAAATCTTCCTAGATTGGAAGAAATTTTATGACTAATCTCATTGTAGGACTCTCTAGCTTTCTAGGCACTAATATAAATCACAGCCTATTACAAGATAAAGAGCAAGTATTCTCTTTAAGCTATCGACCTAAAGCAGAGAATAAATTTTATAAATCATTGCAAGGGCTTATAAGTTCAGGGCAAATTAGAAATATTTACATATGCGGGAGTTCACAAACAAACTTAGATGAACCTGATGCCCTTTTAGACTTATCCAAATCTAATATAGAAATGCCGGGCATGATTTGCTCACTAGTAAAAAAATATTCAAAAGGAACGGCAATAATTAATTTTGGTTCTTCTTGGCAGTTTAATTCCCATGGTGAAATAGATCCTTTCAATTTGTATGCAGCCTCAAAATCTTCATCTGAAGATTTATTTCGGCATTATTCTATGGAAGGTATAAAAATTTGCAGTTTAAGGCTCTATGACACATATGGTAATGGTGATACCAGACCAAAAATAATTAATTTAATAGCTGATGCCATTAAAAATGATGAAGTATTAGATATGTCTAATGGTCAACAAAAAATGAATTTTGTACATATTAAAGATACAGTTAATGCCACGAGAATTGCATCAAATCTACTGCATGAAAAATTTATAAATCAACTCATGACATTTTCTATTAAATCTAAAGACTCTATAAATCTTAAAAAAATAATTAAAATATATGAAATAAT
>DKPS01000205.1:0-248 GCA_002471345.1 Saprospiraceae bacterium UBA7328 | reverse complement strand
AATAATTAAAATATATGAAATAATTCTTGGAAGAGATCTATCTTATCTTTTTAATATGGGAGTTTATCCTTACAGATCCAGAGAAAGATTTGAATTGGCAGAAGATTTTGATTGTCCTGATGGATGGGCACCTGAAATCAAATTGCATGATGGATTAAAAGAACTTATAGAATGAAACAAATAAATTTACCAAAGAAACTTCTTTCTTTGGGTGTTCCCACTTATAAAAGACCTGAATATGCTGTAAG
>DKPS01000074.1:26231-26876 GCA_002471345.1 Saprospiraceae bacterium UBA7328 | reverse complement strand
GCTATTGAAGCTTTTACAGATGTTCCAGGTTGCGAAAAATGATTGCTTTGCATCCAAATATATGCTTCTGGAAATGAATGCCCCCAATCTTTTTCCATATAGCCTTTACCTTGTGAAAATGAAATTGATTCATCATTAAAAACCACTTCTCCTGTTATGCAGTGATTCATACTTAAAATACCATGATAACACTCCATGAAAGGCACAAACGAAAATGGCCCCATTATGCCTGGTGATAATAAACTTGAAGACCATGGAGTAAGGTTGTCAAAATTTACTTCCCCTTGTATATTAGGAAGTTCAAGTGTCATTTTACTTGAAGAGAAAAAATTATTACCAATAAATAAAGAGTGTTTTTTTGGTGAAGGACGAAAATCATTCGCATCAAAACGATGATACCATGCCTTGTCTTTTTTTCCATCTAATACTTGAATAAAAGCTTGTTTACTTCCAGTTTCATCCATAGCAATTCCAGGAATAATAGCTATTGCTTGTCCCTGATCCTCACTAACTAACTTGTAATACCAACCTTCAAAGAAACGCTTGGACCTACCCCATCCATGGTAACATTCGTCATGCCAAAGGGCATAAAGTTTTTTAAAAATCATAGTTAGTTGTCCTTAAAATTTTGAGGTGTAGATTCTA
>DKPS01000074.1:25527-25891 GCA_002471345.1 Saprospiraceae bacterium UBA7328 | reverse complement strand
TTTCTCTCAATCATAATTTTCTTTGTTTTATAAAGAACACCCAAAGCTTTTTTAAAAGCTTTTTTACTTAATTGAACCTGTTGCATAATGTCATCAGGATTACTTTTATCAGAAAGATGCAGTTCCCCTGTAGACTCCAATTTCTTTAAAACAATTGCACAGTTAGAATCAATCACTTTTAAAAACCCTTGGGGTTTAAGAGAAATATCATACTTCCCGTCTTCTCTTATTTTTTTTATATAACCATCCTTTTTCATGTTTCTGCATAGTGGCTCGAATATCTCATTCTCGTATAACAGCCCCTCAAAAGAATCATTAATCAACACATTAAATCCTAAATCAGTTTCTCTTCCAATTATAAGTT
>DKPS01000074.1:11035-25098 GCA_002471345.1 Saprospiraceae bacterium UBA7328 | reverse complement strand
TGGATCTCTTTCTTTATAGAGTGAAGCATAAAGTAGAGCGTTATATAAATTGACAGTTTTTCCAGATACTGAAAAATAATTAGCACCAAAAATTTCTTCTGAATTGGGCTTTTTCAATTTATCATTCATCTGAATTCCTGAAGCCATAAGAATATGCTTGATCGAGGAAGCAGATAATTTAGGATAAAAAGATCTTAAGACAGAAACACCTCCACTGGCATCTAATTGAATCATTCCATTCTGACATATATCTACATCATTACCTGCATCAGCGACTCCTGTAAAAGTTATTACATCTATAAATACTTGGTCACTATCTGTACAACCATTAACATCTGTAACAACCACTGTGTAATTAGTTGATACGGAAGGACTTGCCATTGGATTGGCCAAATTTGGATCACTTAAACCTGTAGTTGGACTCCATGCATAAGTTACCCCACCTGATGCAGAAAGTTGTCCTGCAGTTCCTTTACAAATCTGTTGATCAGGACCAGCAGTTGCATTTCCTATATTAGTGTTTAATCTGATGTAAGTTACATTTGTACTATAACATCCATTCCCATCACTTACGGTAACTATGTAAAGGGTAGAAGTACTAGGTGAGGCTATTGGATTAGGAATCGTAGGATTACTCAAACTTGATGATGGGCTCCATTCATAATATAGACCACCTGATGCATTTAGAACCACTGGCTCTCCCATACACCCATCTATGGTATCATTTGTGACTTGTGCATTTGGTATAGAACTCACAAATACAGTTACTTCATCTGTCTCTATGCACCCATCTGCATTGATGACATCTACTGTATAAGTAACTGTGCTTAATGGATTTGCTCTTGGATTTTGGAGTGTATGATCATCAAGTCCATTGGTCGGACTCCACAGATAAGAATCTCCACCACTTGCCGTCAGCCGTGTAGTTTCTCCGATACATATATACCTATCAGGTCCAGCATTAGGAAATTGGGGTCTACATTCGTCATCAGCACAATCCACCAGGCCATCTGAATCATTATCTAATCCATCTCCACATATCTCAGAGCATACTGCAACATCTATAAATACTGCATCTAAATCATTACATCCATTTGCATCCGTGACCACTACTGTATAGGTAGTTGGCACAGCAGGGCTAGCAACTGGATTTGGAATATTAGAGGCGCTGAGACCGGTAGATGGAGACCATGAATAAGAAATACCTCCTGATGCATTTAAAGAAGTACTTCCACCTATGCATATAACACCATCTACTCCAGCATAAGCATTGCCCTCATTGGAGTTTACCTCAACGAAAATAGCATTCGTCGCTGAACATCCATTCCCGTCAGTAACTGTTACAATATAGAGTATAGATGATTCTGGAGAAGCATCAGGATTAGCTACTAAATAATTACTTAATCCAGTCGTAGGACCCCACTCGTAAGAAACTCCTCCTGATGCAAAAATATTAACAAACCCTCCTTCACAAAGATTTGCTGTATCCTTAGATACCTGAGCATTTGGTGGATTATTTATAAATATTTCTATTTGATCAATAACAGTGCAGCCATTGTTATCTGTAATTGTAACTGTATATACCGTATTTGCCAATGGTACGGCAATAGGATTTGGGATAGTAGGATCACTTAATGTATTTGTCGGAGACCAAAGATATGTTTCACCTCCTGAAGCATTTAACATGGTACTGCTTCCCAAACAAATAGATTGATCTGGACTAGCATATGGATTTAATGGACCACAATCAGGATCATCACAATCCACCAATCCATCTCCATCATTATCAAAACCATCATCACAATTTTCCGGACAATTTCCAACATTTACAGTGACTATATCCGTGGAAGTACATCCATTAGCCGAAGTGACAGTTAGAGTATAAAGTGTCGTCACATTAGGACTAGCAATTGGACTTTGAACGTCGTCTGCATTTAGGCCTGTTGAAGGACTCCAAGTATACAAAGCGCCACCAGAAGCATTAAGTACCACCGATTGACCAATACAAGTATTATGGTCGTTTCCTGCATTCGCCGTTGGTTTGTTTAATATAGTCAATGTTATTTGGTCGGTATTAGTGCATCCATTTATATCAGTCACAAAAACTGTATAAGTGATTGTATTGTTAGGTTGAGAGATTGGATTTGCTATATTTGGATTATTCAACCCTGTAGACGGAACCCATTGATATGAGATCCCGCCAGACGCATTCAATGAATAACTTTCACCATTACATATTACCGCATCAGAACCTGCATCTGCATCTGGCAAAGAATTTATACTGACTACAGTCTGCGAAGTAGATGTACAATTATTGGAATCAGTAATTGTTACGGTATAAGTCGTTGTCATGGCTGGACTTGCTATAGGGTTTTTTATAGTTGTAGAGCTTAATCCTGTACTTGGACTCCATTCATACTGATCACCACCATTGGCGTCCAATTGAGATGAACTTTGAAGACAGATTGCTACGTCAGCACTTGAACTTGCATTAGGAGTAGAATTTACAGAGACCGTTACTTGATCTGTTGCACTACATCCATTAGCCGAAGTTATCGTTACAGTGTAGACTGTAGTAATAGATGGGCTAGCTATAGGGTTTGAAATTCCGGAATCAGTAAGACTGTTAGCAGGACTCCAAGAGTATGTAGCTCCGCCAGATGCAGACAGTTGAGCGCTGCTCTGACCTTGACATATTACCTGATCTGCTCCAGCACTGACATTTGGGATTTGCACTACTTCTACTAATATTTCATCAGAGTTTGTACATCCATTCGCATCAGTTGCTATAACCGTATAAGTTGTAGTAGAGCTTGGGTCTACGATATGTGTGTTTCCTAGACCTACTCCATTATTCCAAAAATAAGTATACCCACCTGAGCCACCACCTCCTGTTGCAGAAATAGTTGTTGACTCACCAATGCAAATACTTCCATCTGTCCTACCTGCAGTCACCTCAGGAAGGCTGTTTACGGTAACAGTGACATTGTCCGTATTAGAACAACCGTTAAAATCAGTGATCGTTACGGTATAAATTGTTGTGGCATCAGGTTGAACAACTTTATTCGCTCCTAGACCTAGGCCATTACTCCATGAATATGTATAAGGAGGTCTTCCATTTGCTCCGACAGCATTCAGAAAGCTAGTAGAATTGTCACAAATTATGTCATCAGAACCAATGTCAACCATTGGTAAATCTGTCACAACTATTGTAATTGCATCATAAACTTCACAACCATTTTCATCAGTTAAGGTGACATTATAGGTGGTAGTGGAAGAAGGATTGACCCATTTTATGAACCCTGAACCCAATCCATTATCCCAAGCATAAGTTAAGACTCCACGCCCTCCTGATGCTGAAGCAGTCAACTGAGTCAATGAATTGGTGCAAATTGGATTTTCCTCTGCGTCAATAGATAGATTTAATCCATTGAAACAATCTGGATCATCACAATCAACTAACCCATCGCGGTCATCATCTCTTCCATTTCCACAAATCTCAGTGGTGCTGTTAAACCCAAAATTAATAGTACAATTGTTTAGATCATTTGCATTCATTTGTATCGAATAAACCTCAGGTGTCGTCAAACCCTGATTATAAGGAAGTGTAGATGTATCTATTTCAACAAGGTATGCTTTCTGCTCAGGAAGCATATAGGTTATTGAAAGCTCAGGAACATCGGCACCATTATTATTGAATTCGTATGATTTAGCCTCTCTTTCTTTTGATCCATTTGGTGAAAGGATTAGAGCCAGGCTACCATTATCGTAATTATAAGAATTAACTAGTTCTTGTATAACCACAGATAAATCTGGACTTGTATAAGGACTACTATGAATCCAATCTCCAAAAACCCAATCTACATTGGTATTAGTTCTAGATCTTAATTCAACTTTATCATCTTGATAATAATCTAAGGGGCGGGATGAATCTTCACCATAAATCTTAATTCTTGCATTCTCATCATCTTTGTCTTTTTTGGCAAAAAGTGTTAACCTCGCATCAGTAATAATTGCTCCTGGAGGAATGTTTATTTTCCTAAACCGAAGACCTATGGTCTCTCTATTACCCAATTTCAATTTATCTTCATCAGTTTTACCATCTTTTGCATCTTCAAAAGGGTGACTAATTCTAGAAACAAGTTTGAACATTTGATCCGTCTCTACACCAAATGAGTATTTGCCAAGAAAACTGCTTCTAGTGGATTCCATTAAGTCGTCTTGAAAATCTAGCACATCATTTCCATTAATATCTTCATAGAGGCTAACTAAAACGTTATCTTGCAATGGTTCAAAAAGGTTAAGTTCTCCATCATGGTTAACATCTTGAAATACGACTCCTGAAAGTAGTGGCTGATTACTTTCATTAATACACGGTAAAGATATTTCACAGTCGGGATCGTTTCCATCTATAAATCCGTCTCCATCATCATCAATACCATTATCACATATTTCAAAAGTCGAATTGAAACCGAAGCTTATTGTGCATTCGCTTTGATCGAAATCATTAAATATTACTGATTGTACTGATGAGGTCGTCAAGGTTGAAGAAATAGGAAGAGTACTTTCATTGATTCTAATCAAATAGTTTAATGAATTTTGAACTTTTACATTCAATTCTAATTTAGGAGCAAATTCACTAGAATTTGTAGACTCAAAGGAATTTGCTTCGACTTCTTCTGAACCGTCAGAAACAATAAGGAAGCTCAATGAGCCATTATCAAAATTATAATCGTCGATTAATTCTTGAACAATATTTTTGATATCAATTGATCTATAAGTTTCAGCCATTTGCCAGTTTCCAAAACTCCACGGCATTGAAGACGATGTCTTTATTCTAGTATCAAAATCATCTAAAATACAGTAGTCAGATGGAGAGTTTGTTTCTTCTCCATAAATCTGTGCAGATCCAAAATCTGTTTTAAATTTCTTAGATACAAAGGCCAATCTAGCTTCATTTACAATTGAACCACTCGGTATTTGAACACCGGTAAATATCAGACCAATATCCTTGTCTTTGCCAAGTTTTAAGCCGTTTTTGTCGGCATCTCCTTTTTCGCTATCCTGGCAACCATTTATTATTTCGTAAATAAAATCTTGATTAAATTTAGGTTTGAAAGTATAATAATAGTTACCGCTCAAGTCCGTTTCTGTAGTTGTCAAATGCTGATCAGAAGGTTCTATAATTCCATTTTTATCAACATCTAAAAAAATATCAATTGATATGCCTGGAATTAAATAATCATCTGAAGAGTTACTTCCGTCAGCATCTTCGTCAAAAAAAACCTTTCCAGATATTACATTGGTTTGAGAAGTTGGTTGACAATAAAAAGAACAAGCAGGATCAAATTCATCTATTAACCCATTCATGTCATCATCAATACCATTATCACATATTTCATCACAATTTTGAATCAATTCAATAATTATCTCATTTGAATATATGGTTCCACATGATGCATTATCATTACATGAGATATAAGAACGGTAATATGTAGTCTGTAATAATGGATCAGTTTGAAGATTAAGGGAGTTGTTGCCATTAATAGGCTGCCATGTCTCTCCCATATCATTGCTTTGTTCCCATACAACATTACAAAATCCAGAATTTCCAGAAATAGACCCTGTAATCAGTGTCGAAGAATTCTGACAAAAATGACTTCCCCCAGTAAGAGATATCGAAGGACAAATTTGTTCGTAATTAAAATTATAACATTTAAAGAATAATGCATGGTCTCTGACTTCGTCATCATCATTCAAGGCACCTCCATTGTAATGCGCACCTAATGTGACGTTTATTCTATTGGAAGATAAGAATTGGTATGATATCATTTCGTGCATGGATTCATCAATTCCTGGATGGTCTTTGAATTCTCCGGTTGCTTTTAGGGATCCTGATAAAGAAAGTGAAGTGGGATCTTGAATCTGATAATTCGAAAATCCTGATAGATTAACAAACTCTCTGATTCCATTGGAATGACCGTCGACATCAAGAGCTGTAATAAATATTTCATCAAGCTCAATGGAAGCCCCCGTACTAGAATTTTCAAATCTTATTTCAAAGTTTACAGATTTCTCACCTGCCTGTTCATAGTTATTATTTCCATTTTTAAAATTCCAATCTATTACTGGTTGGAAAGCCCAATCATATCCTTCGTTATCTGTTTCAGGTTGGTCCAATTTTTCGATAACTACATCGGTATGAGACTTATTGACTATAGTTAATATTGCGTCAATCCCTGAATATACATTGAAAAAACGATACTCTGAATTCTCATCACCCCAGATCCCTGAGAGGTACTTAGGTTGTTGAAAAGACATAGTTCGAAAAGTACACGGAGTCCGGGTTAGACATAAATTATCGATATAAAACTCATCATCAGCGTAAACTCTAGCACTTGTCCTTTGACCACCTTCTATGCGAACATTTATTCTGGCAAATTTCGCATTTAGAGGAGCTGATAAAAACAAAGAATAGTTTTCCAGTTCTTGATTATTACTTCTAATAAAATCAACCTCCTTATAACCTTCGCTAAGAAGAGCACCCTCTTCATTGAAAAACTGTAGGTATACTCGTTGTTCTAAAGAAGCATCTACTGTAGAGGCTTCAAAGGTTAGCTTATATGATGCGAATGGCTCAATGAAATTTTCCTGTTGCCAAAATGCCATATATTTAGTAACTGAATTATTGACCCCTAATTCTAAAGTTGTGTTTCCACAATCGTCCATATCTGCAACAAATAGTTTAACCACTCCTTTTTCTGTATTCCAACCGTTAATTGTACCGTCTTCGAAACTTCCATTGATTAAAAGATTTTCATCACAATTACAAGATGGAGGAACAGGAGGTTCAATTTCCACATTTATTGGGCTAAAGGCTTGTCTTGATCCACAATCATCAGATACAGTAAGCCGTATTAGACAAGATGTGTTCTCTGTAACTTCTGGAGCTGTAAACGAAGTATTCTCAGTATTTGAATTTGAAAAGCTGCCACCACAACTGGATGTCCACGTGTAATTATAGGTTCCTGTCCCCCCTGATGCCGACCCCAATAACTGGTATGACACTCCTGACTGAACAGAACTTGGTACTATTGCCAAAGGTTCTATTGATTTATGTGATGCAGAGTAAAAACTAAAATTCAGAAATGCCCTTTGGGCAGCTATATTCGCTGGGTCATCGTCTTTATTTAATTTGTGTGCTGCTTCGTAGGCAACAAATCCTTTTGTATCATCCCCAAAACCATGTCCAAAGACCAATCGACCTGCTGGACCTGGAGACTCATCAGGAATGTCCTCCTGACCAAAATCTTCAATACCAATTAATGTTTCATCTCTCCATCCGTATTTTGGTAAGTAGACCTGTTCGGCACCATTTTCCTGGGCTCCATACATTGAACCCAAAAATTGCATGATTGGGTGAGCATGATGATTATAGGTAAGTGATGAAGTTCCACCATCATGATCCCCATCTTCTACAGCAGGAAATGAATTTAAGTTTGGTCCAGCATTCATCAAGAAGTTCATCTTCTCAGATCTATTTGATGGATTCCTAATATTTTCTAAATTACTCACAGCATTACATCCTGCCCAAATAGCTCCTCGACAACCTCCTTCAGTAAAGTCATTATTCCAATCAAGTAAGTGCGAATGTGAATTCCAATCAGGGTGGGCATGTGGCATAATGAATACATCTTCACAACATCCCAGTTCATATGGTAATTTCCAATTGTATGCGGTTGAAGGTATTCCTGCGACTGTGAGATATTCAGCTGCAATGTCGCCATTTTCCTGATCTAAGGTCCATTGAATAGAAAAGTCTATTGATTGATATATTGGAGCCAAGAATTCTTGATTTGAAGTCACACCAACAACTCCTTGATTTATCCATTTATTTATTGTTGCGTTAACCGTAGCAGTACGATACTCGGCTAGAATTATAAAAGGGCCACCTTTGTAAACATTTCCACTATAGATGAAATCGACACCATCTTTTCCCTTATTGGGGTTAATAGACCAAAGAACAGGTATTTCATGTACGTTTAGAATCTCCCAAACCAAACCATATGGCTTCAAAGCATTTTGCTCTGTTTGAGGAACAACCCCCATATCAATGATGAATGATCCAGAAGGTATAAGCTGATCAGCGCCTAATCTATTGCTTACTACAATCTCCTCATGAACTTCAAATGACTTAACTTCTTGCTTATCAATGGTTTGGCCAAATAAAAAAATAGGGAATGCAAATGCAAAAAGGAAAAATATTGATAAACCATCCCCACATAGTTTCCTACAAGGAAAAGTTTCAAAACTCTCTATAGTTTCGTTAAAGGTGCTCATTTTACAATATCTAAGGGCGTGAATCAGTATTAAGGGCACCAATTCACATAATCTTTAAACAATGTTCAAATAATGTTTAAAGTATGTATTGACGTTAAGACAATAAAGTAATAGTGAAACCCCTATTGGATGTATTCAATATTTGATTTGGGATTAAGTATGATATAGTGATTCAGTTAAAAGTTTGAGTAAAAAAATCAATCAGAATTAAGATTTGAAAACAAGGTCAGCTAGCTGAGCTTTAAAGTGATTTTTTAAAATTAGACTATTTTTTAATCGAATAGTTTTTTGAGAAAATATCTAATTCTTTCCTAAACCTCTCAACTTTTTCAACTATGTGATGAATCGAGGTATTATTTTCACTATTGTTTATTGTTATCCCTGCTCTAAATCTCCAAACTTCAATCACATCAATCCAGAGCATCTTGAAAGGTTTATAATTAGGATTATCTGAAAAAAGTTGAATTTCATTATTATCTACAAATAAGACTCTTTTAAAAACAATCCCATCATCTTTGGTTAGCACAATATACCTCTCCCCCTCTTTTATCATTGATCGATTATCTATATATTCTCCAACTGCAAAAGATCCATCACCATAAGGAGGCATGCTGTCTCCATTTATAGGAAATGCTCTACATTTTTTTGATGTAATAAGTTGTGGTAACTTCAAATTATCTAAAGACTCAATAAATCCTGGATCTGCATACATCCCAGAATAGCCTGCCTGTGCGTCGTGAGGAACTACTTCAATCAGGTTCTTTCCATCTGTATCAACTTGAATTGGAAGTAATCTAATTGATTTTTCTTCAAAATTTAATAAATACTCATCTGATAGAGAAGAAAAATCCAATGTAATAAGTGCATCAAGAG
The DNA here is from genome assembly GCA_002471345.1 of Saprospiraceae bacterium UBA7328. GTDB lineage: Bacteria > Bacteroidota > Bacteroidia > Chitinophagales > Saprospiraceae > UBA7328. The sequence continues at coordinate 15,885 of DKPS01000074.1, read as the reverse complement.
TAACCCCAAAATTTTTTGCAATTTTCATGAGCACATCAATAGAGGGCTCATGAACTCCTCCCTCATATTTTGCAATATTCGTTCTGCTTACTTTCAATACCCCAGCAATAGAAGCTTGAGATAGTTTATGAATTGATCTAAGTCTTTTCAAATTTTTCGAAAAATAATTCATTGTTCGTATTTGTCACACAAATGTATTGCATTTATGTTCTATTTTATCACATATTTGTAAAAAAAATAGAATGACTGAGATAGAACTAAATCTAATAAGAGAATTAATTCCAAATCTAATTTCTACAGATCATGTTAGTATAAATACCAAAAGAGTAAACTTTATTTACGGACAAGGGGCAATAATTTATAATGACATATTTGCCGTCGAAATCTATGTGCCAAAAGATATAAGAGAAAAACATATGTTTTTCTCAGTAGATCGTCATTACGGTAAAACTGATCGCTTAGGAGATTATTTCAGGAAACTCCCTGTATTAAGGATAACAGACGATAATGTAACAGCTGATATGAGAGCCCAATTTGAAGAAGCTATTTTTGCAAATAGGCATGAGAATATAATGATCAAAACATTAAATGCAAAGGAACTTTCAAAAAAAGTAGCATGAAATGGTTTTGATCAATTCTTGGATAAAAAAACCTAAAATGATCTGACTGCTCTTATTCTAACAGTTGCACCACTTTGATCGGCACGAAGAACGGGTGAAGAACTACCATCATTGAAATTAATAGCCCAAGCTCCTTGATCAGTGCCAGGCGTAGAACTCCAATAAGGACTCCCAACAAAATTACCTAGATTGCCTGAAGCACCTAATCTGTTCCAAATCAATTCTAATTCATTAATAGATGGTAAAAACCAATCTTCATAACTATTAGAAACATACTGTTCACACTGACGTGCAGCATCAGTAAGTTGAGAACACATATGATTAGCAATAATGTCTGTATTCATTTTTCCAGCTCCAATTTTAGCTGAGGATTCATCTGATGGTAAAGATTAAATAACAGGAACAGGATCATCTGATGTACATCCCCAAAAATAAAAACAGGCATCAAAAAAGCAGATATCATTAAAGGCTGCAACCATACCCTCCACACCATTTAAATTATCTTCCGAATCTATATAAAAAATATATCCCCCTTGATATATTTTACCATACAAACTATCTAAAGGAACACTACTTTGAAATATTGAAAGAGGAGTCTCACCACTATCAAGACGCTCCTGAATGGGAATTTCAGGCACTAAAGAACTCAGATATTGTAACCCTGGAAGAACGATATAATTGGTACTACTTATAAACAAGGTATCTTCATTTATACTTAAACTCTGCAGCTCGTTGTTTGGATCTGAGTCTGCATCATCAACTTCATCCGGTGGCAAGACAACAAAGCCTCCATTACTCAAAGTAATAGTATCTTCTACTATATCTATTATCTGATATTCAACAGAGTTGTTAAGATTTCTGATTCCTAATGTACTATCAGATTTTAATACAACAAATGCTTCTGAAGAAGAATCCACGCTCATACCATGTATCATCACATCACCTTGAATTTCAAAAGCTTGGGCATTAAGTGCGGAATGCGAAATAATTACTAATAACGATAAAATAATATTTTGAAACCTGAAACCCATGTGTCGTTTGAAATTAACTATTAGAGCCTAGTATCTTCTCAAAATAAGTTTCAACAGTTATAAGAATTAGCCTATAAAGGTAATCAAATCTCCGCCTTTTTGCAATGGTATATAGCACCTATTTCATTTTGGTATGATTTACAAATATTCAAATATTACTCAATTTCTGATATGGCAGGTAAATGCTCAAGAATTATGAAATTAGCATTCAAATTACCATTTTCTGGGTGGCCTATTGTATTGAAAAATATCAAGTCTGTATCGTTTGGACTTCCCTGAAAAACAGCTTTACCATCCATATTAACATCTCCTCTATGATATCCTATAAGAATGAAGTTGGCAAGAAATTCTGTATTCTTAGGATCATTGAAAACATCATTTAAAATAGGAGCTGGATCAACGATTCCGCCTTGAAACAATACTTTATCGTTAAAATCGACATTACCGGCCCAAAGTGCCTTTTTCCCATTTCCTAATTCAATCATTGGGTGATTTGTATCACTTGACTCACGAGTCCATGCATCTATGTATATTGATGTAAAGTCTAAATCTAATACTCGATTTGATAAACCAACTGCAACTCCAGTCATCACACCCAAATGATTTCTGTGCTTGAGTCCTACATTATAGATACCATGATTTCGATTAAAAATAATTAATGGTGATTTACCATCCATACCTACAATATCCCCATCTCTTTGGATCAATGCAGCACAACTAAAGTTCATTACGGTATTATTTCCGGAGCTTCTTATTTCCACTACTACCCAATCTACGATAGCATCTGATCCAGTTACATCAAATACCCCTGAATCCACAGTCTCTCCTCCTCCACCAGAAAAGGAATATCCCAGTGAAGTGTAAGGCTCGGTATGAGGAAGAAAGTTTTTTGATCGTAAATCATCTCTCATCAAAACAGAATTATCTACAGAAGGCCCTTGTAAAAAGCCTCTTATATTCAAAATCACAAATGGATCAGGATCTAAATAATCGACAATTGAATCTCCGTCAGTATCGTCATCTTCCCAATTTCCATTTTCATTTTGGTCTTCATTTATCGTTAAAATACCATCATTGTCGTCATCAGGATCTTTAATATTATAGAAGTTGTCATCGTCACTATTAATTACAGTAAAATCAGTTATATCACCCCAAATACTGGCTATATTATCAGCCAGATCAAATATTCCATCTCGATCTGTATCGTCTCCATCAAGTCTTCCATCGCTATTAATATCCAGATATAGTACATGACCACTTTCAATAATATCGTACACTCCATCACCATCACTATCTAAATCGATAAAATCAGGAATGCCGTCACTATCGGTATCAAACAAGGGTTCAAGTCCTGTAACCGATGAAACTAATCCATCACCATCAACTGCACCATCTGCTCTTCCATCTTTATTTAAATCAGTCAGCTCATTCTCAAATACATCATTAGTGCCATCATTATCACTATCCAGATCAAGATGATCAGGAACTCCATCATGATCAGAATCTCCTTCATTTAGAGCTGCTGCTATCTCTATTTCATCCAATATCCCATCATTATCATCGTCTATATCAATAATATCGGGAACCCCGTCACTGTCGGTATCTAGATTGACGACTAAAATAACATTTGCAGTATTTGACAAGTTTCCCTCATCATCCATCACAGAGTATTTGAAGAAATCCGTGCCATTGAATAATGGATCAGCAGAATAATCTATAGTACCATCCAAATTAATATTAATTGAACCATGTAAAGGAGGCTCGATTATGGAAACTGTATTTGCCATTATACTTGCCGGATAGGATCTATCATTTTCTATTATATTGACTGTGATAGTCTTACTTAGTCTAAATACATCATCCAAAGCCAAAACCAATGAAATAGAAGAGTCTGATACTAAAATTTCAACTCTAGTAGGGTTAGATTTTACACCATCTTTATCGGCTACTTCGTATAAATAATTATCTATTCCAACGAATTCATTATTTGGTGTATAAATGACATGGCCTGACGGCATTAAACTATTTGACCCATTCGGAGGGCTACTTAATAGTGTAATACTAGATGTATCTAATTCACTAATCAGTGAATAATCATTCTGAATAATATCAATATCTATAGGGGTGTTTTTTGTTGTAAATCTAATATCTGGTCCAGTCACTATTGTGCCAGGATTTCCTACAATTATTGTCACTGTTGAAACATTGCTAATTTGTGAGTCATTGTCCTCTACCGTATACTGAAAACTAGTTTGACCCTGAAATCCCAATGCCGGTACAAAATAAATTGTTCCATTTGACGCATTGAACAACGCATTCCCTTCCGAAAGTGGAGGGGTAGTCACAAACGAAAATGTAGAACTATCGATTCGTCCATCGGTATCAAAATCGTTTAATGTAGGTGAAAAATATATTGCCGTCTCAAAATCAGAATAAAAAATATCTGATATTGCAATTGGTGGAATATAGTTTGGTATTTCCGGCTCCACGCATAATCCACCAAAGATCCCAATTTGCGCATCAATAATATCAACTATCCCATCTGAATCTATGTCCCCAGTAAAATGCACAACACCGGATTGCCATCATCACATATCCCATAGGTCAATGTATCCATACCATTAAATCCATTATTCGGCGTATATGTGATATTGCCCAATGGTGTGATCAACGTCTCTCCATTTGACGTAGAATCAACCAAGGCTATACTCAGTGAATCCAACATGCCATCTGGATCAATATCGCCCTCAGTAATCGGTATGATCACCGCTGTCTCCTCTAGTGTGTTCACATTCTCATCATCTGCTATCGGTGGTAAATTCATCGGAGTCTCAACTATGATCACCGTAGTGTCACAAAACTCTATACCTCCTATCGTATCACACAACACTACACATACTGTATCTAAAGCTCCATTGATCGGATTGTTACTCACCAAGGTCAGACAACTGTCCGTATCCATGAAGTTATTGATCTCGATATCATCATCCGTACCACATACCTCAACTCGCTCTACTTCCGGTAACTCATAAGTCATCGCATTCAAACATGTATCGCCTGGTGGTACAATTATCGTATCTCGTCCTGGATATACCGATATAAACACCCACGCCGTATCGCACAGACTACCCAGGGCACTCGTATCGCATACCTCGTATTGTAGACTATCTATGCCTGCAAAGTTTACAGCAGGGGTATA
>DKPS01000074.1:0-10711 GCA_002471345.1 Saprospiraceae bacterium UBA7328 | reverse complement strand
CGCCTACCATAGACGTATCTCCATTCATAGGTCCCGTCAATACTCGTATACTGTCGCCTATCAAATCCCCATCTGGATCACTGTCATTCAACAATACATTTATAGCAACAGGAATACCCTCATCCGTAATCGTCGTATCATTTACAGCTACCGGTGGATCATTTACAGGATCTACCGTGATGATTACCCACGCCGTATCACACAAACTTGGAATTCCAACATCACAGATTTCATATTCAAAGCTATCTACACCAAACGTATTTGGAGATGGTGTATATGTTACTGTACTATCCCCATTGTCAATCGCAACACCCATGGTAGGCGAAGTCAATATTCTAACAGAATCTCCAACTAATAGCCCATCAGGGTCTGAGTCATCAAAGAGAACATTGATCACTACCGGAGTATCTTCAGTAGTCATCGTCGTATCATTATCTGCTACAGGTGGAAGATTTATTTGGAGAGAGGCGGCACTTTCATCGTCTTCACTTTGGTCTCCATCATCATTATCCGGCGAAGAATCTATATCAAATTGATCTGCAGCACTAACCTCAGCAATATTATTAGCAAAGTAGGTATTTAAAGTGGCTGTAATTTCAAGGCTGTCAGATGCCCCTGAATTTAGCGTTCCTACATTCCATATTCCAGAATTACTGTCATAAAATCCTCCACCATCATCACTTACATAAGTCAATTCATTGAGTAGATTATCACGGATAAAGATTCCGGTTCCATCAGTGGCTGAATTGTTGGTAACTTTTATCTTGAAGGTATAGTTATTTCCTATAACAGGTATTCCAGCATTTACTGTTTTCTCTACCTCTAAATCAATTGGTGGTGTAATATTAATAATTACTTGTGCTGTATCACAAGCCCCAGGAATTACATCATCACAAATTCTATAATAGAATGTATCCAAGCCTGTATACCCCATAGGTGGCGTATAGAACACTTTGTCATCTGAAGAGTCAATTGGAGTTCCGTTATTATTTCTTGAGAGCACACCTCCCTGTAATGTCATATTATCAGAAGCGTCTTGACCCATTGAAAACAATAGAATGGTATTTCCATCAGGCTCAATATCATTGTCTAATACACATAAATCTATTGACGTATTCATCCCAGTCTCCTCATAATCGTCTATAGCTACCGGTGGCTGATTTTCGACATCGACAAGAACTAAGACTCCATTGGTACATTGTGTAGGACAATCATCATCACATACATTATAGGTAAAAGAATCCGGGCCTGTATAATCTGGATTCGGGGTATACTCTATTAAACCATTTCCGAGCACAACAGCGGATCCATTTGCAGGTGCTGCATTTATCGTAACTGTAAGGTTGTTTCCTTCATCATCCGAATCATTTTCAAGCACATTAATGTAGTAAACCTGGTTTAAAATTGTAGACGCTGTATCGGAAAGAGCAATTGGAGCAGTATTTAGAGAGCTTACGTTTACTACAACCGAGGTAATTGAACACTCCACCGGTAATGGAGTTCCATCATCACAAACTTGATATTGAAATGAATCCAGTCCAGTGAAAGCCATATTTGAGGTATAGGTCACGGTCCCGTCTCCATTGGATACAGCTGTACCATTAGAAGGAGTAGAAAATATGGATACTGATGTCGGATCAATATTTCCGTCGCTATCTGTATCATTGACAACAACGTTTATTATTTCAGCTTGATTTGTACACGCCTGGGCTACATCAGGAAATAATGTTGGTGGTGTATTGGTTGGTGGTGTGACATTGATAACTACTTTACCTTTATCGCAGAGGCCAGAAGGATCACAAATGATATAATCAAAATCATCATTACCAGTGAAGCCACCAGGCGGAGTATAACAAATTATCCCTCCTGGAATTATAGTAACATTTCCACCTTTAGAAGAGGAATTTACATCTCTTGTAATATAAATAATATCAACATAGTCAACTTCGATTCTACCACCCTCTCTTAAGGGCATTGTTATCAACAAATACCTGGTATCAGCATCAAGTATATAATTTGTATTCTTGATCGCCAATCCTGCAGCAGAACAACAATGAGAAATATCTAATGCATTGGATACCGTAGTTTGGTCGTTGCTTAATTGTTCTAAACGGATAGTTCTGATACTTCCTTGACTATTTAACCCAAAAGTTTCAAGCTTAACCATATTTCCTGATGGAACAATAGATCCAAAATCCAAGATCAAACTATCTCCAATACTATTAAAAATTGCTCCAGAGCCATTAATACTATCTAATGCATCAGCTATTCCACCAACTGTTCCAGAACTTGAATACACTTGGAATGTATCAGATCTCCCAGCAGAAGTGGGAGGATTAATAGTATCACCCTCTGGATCACTATCATTAATCAGTACATCTATGCATATCATTTCGTCTTGCTCTGTTATAGCTATGTCATCAACTGCAACAGGAGGATCATTAGTTAATGCTAATATTGTAATGATTACGTCTGCTGTGTCACAAAGGGAAGGTGCTCCGTCATCACAAATGGCATATGTTAGAGTGTCTTTCCCAGCGTAATTTACAGGAGGAGTATAATTCAAGAAATCGTCCGTTAGATCTCCTGGCGTGCCATTGTCGTTTATACTTACAAATCCACCTTGACTTGGACTGGAAACAATCATTGCTTGCAAATCAATATTATCCCCATCTATATCAAAATCGTCGTCTAATACTATTACACTGATTGGTACATTCATTTCTGTAGTATCTGAATCATCTACAGCAATAGGAGGGTTGTTAGATAGATCAAAACCAAAGTTATTCCCACAATCCACCTCACCTAATCCCATGAAATTTGCCGTCTCTACATTATCTGTCGTCAGATATGGGTTACCTGCAGGAAGTGTGGTAGTATCAATTTCTAATACATAATCTGAAGCATATGCACAACCTAACGTAATCTCAATTTTTGGTCTTTTTGATGCATCGTTAGCATCATCTGACCAAAAAGAAAACCAGTCAAAATTTGGACCTGGATTTGGATCAGATGAAGGTACCACCACAAATCCATAATTGTTGTAGGTCCCGTCTATCCATTCATTAACTAATGTTGTTATATCCATTGAGTAAGTGGTTCCCTCAGGATCATTAGCTCCTCCAGTTTCAGTTGCATAAACCGTTGCTGCATAATCACCTCCGACTGTTGCCCATGTATTCGAGCCGTCCCTTGATGACCACGACAATCCATTGGATCCACCACCACATCCATTATTTCCTTCTGTCCATGAACTTGTAACCCTTCTAATCTGAAATTGAAAATCATCTCCTTCTGAATCATTATCATTAGATTGAGTGAGTGTTAAGATAGCAGTGTCTATGCCGCACTCAGGATCAATAGTCAAACTGCTAAAATCAAATTCAACAAATGCATAACTTCGATAATCAGGATCTGGTTCAATATACGCCCAACTACAAGAGCCGTATCCAAAATCAGGATCCTAATAATTGCTCGTAGTTTTTGTCGATGTAATCGTAACATTTAGATTATCTCCACATTCATAGCCTGGATTAGAATTATCACGAATTGCTCTTACAGCATCTAAGTCTATATCTGAATCTTTATCGTTAGCACCAATTCTTAAATATAGAAAATCAGAACTATGGGTAAGCGGTGGTAAGTTAGTAACATTGTAGTCATTTTGAACAGTTGAGTAACTGATATTATCTAAAGAGGCTTCAATGTCCAATCCATCAGAATTACCTGCCTTGCCATTTACAGTACCGTAAAGAAAAAATTCATCCCCTACACTGATGGTATCTCCCATCGCAACGACCAAATTATCATCCTTATCAATCCTATTAGTTTCTAAACCATCAACTTCACCTAAAGCATTTTCAGCATTTCCAATTGTTGATGATATGAGTTGTTCGGCATAAGTGGTATCACAAAGAACTTCAGGAGGAGCAAATGTAGGAATGGCTGTAAATGCGTACGACCCATTTCCTTGAGTAATTGTGGAGTCTATTATTACATCACCAGCATCCACCAAACTATCCACATTTACATCTTCATATAAGTACACCTTTATACCTTCTTGCCCCAACTCACCGCTTTCTAAATTGCCATTGGCATTCTGATCCAAGAATACATTTCCCACAATATCTACCTGACCGTCAATTGGATTACATCCAATATTCACCATAACAACAGCAGTATCGCATAGAGGGGTACAGCCCAGGTCACAAACTTCGTAAGTAAATGTAGCATCACCAGAAAAGCCTGCATCAGGCTGAAATAAAACCTGATCACCGATTACAAATGCTGTACCATCTGAGGATTGTGTAACAATATCAATATTAAGAATACCATTTTCGGGGTCTGAATCATTTGCTAATACATCAATCTCAACAGGAGTATCGATTAAAGTGGTATCGATATCGTTATTGGCTGTTGGGGCAGAATTTAAGCTTACCGTAACTGAAATGGTAGCAGTATCACATAAGAATGTGGGGTCACAAATTTCATAATCGACCATATCCATACCAATAAAGCCATTGTCGGGAATATAAGTCACACTTCCTGTACCCAAATTGATAAAAGTACCATTAGACCCAGCACATAATAAAGTTACTGTAAGATTCCCACCTTCTGGGTCATTATCATTTGAAAGAACATCGACAACTCCTGGAGCACATTCTGCAGTTGTAATTACGTCATCCATAGCCACAGGAGGTTGTGGTAATTCCAGAATCTCTACAGGGGAAGAGAAAAATGATTGTCTTCCACAACCATCTGTTACTAAACATTCAACAATACATGGACCAGAACCAGAAGGCGTAAAAGTAGTTGTTGAAGAAAATGGGTTAGAAAATGTACCTAGACAAGAAGAAGCCCACTCATAAATATAAGCTCCGGATCCACCAGTAGCTAATGCCGTCATTTCCGTTGGCACATCTTTTAAGAATATGTTAGGAATGTTAGTGGTTATATTCACTGATTGGGCAGCTGTTGCCCAAAAACTAAAATTCAACATTGCTCTCATGGCCGCAATGTTTTCTGGTCCATTTGATTTGTTGTGAGCGTGCCCAGCTTCGTACATCACTTTTCCGTTCTCTAATTCACCGAAAGCATCACCAGATGCTACAATAGCCGCTTCTCCTGGAGATTTAGTACCCAGATCACTTTGATCAGGATCCCAGACTCCAATGTATGTTTCTGGTCTCCATCCTCCACCAATCTGAGGAAGATACACTTGTTCAGATCCATTTTCAGTAGCGGCATCGATATTCCCTAAGAATTGCATTACTGGATGATCAAAGTGATTATAATTATATGACGGAGAACCATCATCATGATCATTCCATAATACCAAACTATTATCTGCCCAAGTCCCTCCTGATTGTGCAGGGGCATTAGTTAGAGATAGAAAGTTCATTTGTTCTGTAGGGTTACCAGGATTGTGTGCATTTTCTAAAGCACTGACAGCATGACAAGCTGCCCAAACTGAACCTTCACATCCACCTAGGTTTCTATCAATCACCCAATCGTAAAGATTACTATGCTAGCTCCATTTAGGATCAGCATGAGGCATGATAAACAAGTCATTACAGCAGTTTAAATCTTGAGGATTGACCCAGTTATAATATGAATCCGGTATTCCTGCTTTATCCAAATAATCCTTGGCTATCTTACCATTGGCGGCATCTAAAGTCCAAGTTAGAATCCAATCCATCGACCAATAAATTGGTGCTATGAAGTCAGATGTGGTAGTTACTCCAACAACCCCTTGTGATTCCCAATTCGAGATTATTGCATTAATTGAAGCGGATCTATAATCACCGGGGATGATAAATGGACCTCCTCTATAGTTATTTCCATTATATGTGAAATCAACACCATCTTGTGCCTTATTTGGATTAATGGCCCAAAGAATAGGAACATGTTCTTCTCTTAACAATTCGAAAATCATCCCATAGGGTTTCAATGCATTGCCCACATTTTGAGGAACCACACCCATATCTACTATATAGGACCCTGTTGGAATAACTTGGTTCGCTTGAATTAATTGAGCTGACGAATTGAAATACTGTAAAGAAAAAAGGAATGTGAAAGTTAAGTTCAAAAGTCTGGATGAATTCCTTGTTGATGTAAAATCAACACATCTCAGAACTGTATGATGTAACATTGACCAAAACTTCATAATTCCTCGGATAAATTTTATCTCTATTCTAACTCCAGCACTTATATTTCTTCTCTATTCGACTGATTAGCGCTCTTAGCAAAACAACGCATTCATCTAGTTTTCACTTACTTTAATCATAGAACATTATGTTAGAATTCTGAACAAGACCGAATTCATTAACGTCTTTTGATTGTATTCTAACTGAAATTATTAGCGTACAAAAAGCTTGGTACTATTATTCACATCGATTGGAATGTTTCATAAACATGAAACACATACTACAAATATATAATATGTTTTAATTTTATTTTAATAAATCGTCTTAAAAAAAATTATCAAGTAAGCGACGTTTAGAACAGCAATTTTATACTCTACAATAATTCAAAAAGAAATTAAAGGCATATAGATGACACATTGTATCTACATTGCCCCCAAAAAGAGCTCATATTTATTCCATTTGCAACAGCGATGTGAACGACAAAAGATAGATTTACTTAAAAATATACTGATCCAGGCAGAAGAGAAAACAGATTTTTTCACAAAAAGTAAAAGGAACAATTTCAATGAAATTGTTCCTAAATCATTTCCCTTTTCAGAGAACCTATGTAATTAGTATTTTGAATTTTTATTATCGCTATATTTTGATCCTGGTCTAGAAGACCCACCCGTTTTTGAACCAGCATTTGGACCTGAAGGGGCGGACATTTCGTGGTCTGTAGTTGTACATACTCTGAACTCTACTCTCCTATTCATAAATTGCATTACCTCTTGTTCTCTAGATGTAAAGTGATGATCCGGAAGATTTGGAATCAATGGGCTTTCTTCTCCACCAAACATTAGCTTGAATCTAGACCTGTCAATACCATAATTTAGAGATAAATAGTCTATAACTTCTTTCGCCCTTTTATAGGACAGCACTCTATTGTAATCATTTGAGTTTCTAGCATCTGTATGCCCATGAACAGTGATGCACATAGAAGGACATTTATTCATAACATCAGCTACCTGGTGCATTGCGGCGTAAGCTTCAGGTTTAATTCTGTATTTGTCAAGGTCAAAATGCACCATAGGCAAGAACCAATTTCCACATGCCGTAGTCACCATATTGGTAACAGCTCCAGAAGAGTCAATACCAGATGTGCCGTAGATTACTCTTCCATCTGGAGTTGTGGTAGAACTCAAAGCTTGATTATGACAACCTTCACATGTGGATTCTATAATCCTTATTACATCTGCTTCTGTAAGTCCATTGTTATCAGTGATAATAGCTTTTCCATCTTCAGATATACTATATCCAGGAGGAGAATATGGCTCGATATCCTTACAGTCAGCAATTCCATCACCATCACTGTCAAGAGTTATCCCTCGTGTATCCACTAAACATCCTGCCTCAGAATCAGGTTCTTGATCCAACATATCAATAACTCCATCGTTATCGCTATCTGTTAAATCCAGAGCTCCCCTAGATTTCATCTCCGCTACATCTCCATAAAGAGTACTCATAGGATTTAACCAATACAAAGGCTCTGTTCTCTTTGAGAAATTTCCCATATTGATTCCAAGACGAAGATTAGTATAATGCCCTATGTCTACATTATTAGTTTGATCACCAGCAGTTCTGAATTTAATCCCGTCCAGATAATCATTATCTGAGGCCATTATTTGATGCTCAAATCCAATATTCAGTCGCTTAGATATCTTTCTACTTATTCCTGCAGATGCAGTAAATACAACATGAATATTTGTTTCGTCTCCTAATCTAAAAATACCAGCCTTCTTAAACCCTTCTGTTTCATATGTTCCATCATATATACTCTCCAGATTTGTCTTGATATCACTTCTCCCAGATCTTGTATCAAATAACTGAGGACTAAATCCTGATCTTGATACCAAATCAGTATAGGCTTGACCATTACCATCTAAAAGGTCAAGCATAGTTTTATGATTGTCCAAACCTGCTCCAATGGTCAGATATGTATTCCACTTATTTCTCTCTCTATGGAACAAGATATTTGTAAGATTAAAAACACATTGCATCGCTCCATAGATATATCTAGTATCATGAGAAGGAAACCAATATTGATCATCTCTTGAATTATTGGCATAAGCGCTAAATGTATTTTCTACAAGTCCTCCACCTCCTGTCCTATGCCTCCAAGGTTGTGTCTCTAACCCTTTAGCTCTTCCATAGAATAAATCAAACCTTATAGAAGCAATATAATTAATAGATTTTCTAAGAGATAAACCAGTCCCATATCCTGCTGGTAGCTTTCTATCTACATCACCATCTATGAAAAAATGTCCAGCATGGATTCCAAGCTCCCATGCATCTTTAGGTCTTGCTGGAAATTTGTTTTGTCCTTGTCTCCATTGCTGCGTTTGTTCAGGATTTGTAGTCATCTCATCTGTAATCAGAGGAGTGATCCAAGTATCATTTTGTGTACCAAGTTCATTGTCTGAATCATCCTCTTGAGAGATTATAGGAAATGATAAAAGCATCAGAGCTAATGCAAACAACAACTTAAAGTTAATCATATCTGATTATTTGTTAAAATAGATCTATTCGCGATAGGCTCTCTTATCAGCGTACGTACAAGCTGTTTCTTAAGTCGGATGGTATAAAATCTTAATGTATAAAATCAAAAGTATAAACTCTTTACATATTATAATAATTTTTATAATAAAATAAACTATATGAATCATATTGAATAAATTTGTAATGCGTTATTAATTTCTAATAATTCAAAGTTCTTATGATGATAAATGTAACAGGTAGTCTTTCTGTCATAAATAAAGTAGGAAAGACGTTAGAAATCTTGAGCCCTATTGATCATAATGCTCTTGATCTACGAACATCACGAGACTTACCTTTTATTGGACATCAGAAGGATGAACCAGGGCTTAATATTTCACTTATCAATCAAGATTCTTCTGACGACTTTTATCATGCATTAAATGACTTAAGTGATTCTCAGGCAATTACTCTTATTGAGAATGGTAGCGGGAAGCACATTCTTAATTTGATACATAATAAAGAATTGATTATCAGAACATTAGCAATACAAAATCATTGTTTTAATGGTGAACTTAATGATCTGCCATCTGAAAGAATCTTTAGATTAAAAGATATTAAAACATCACCTGATATAAGTGAAATAGTATTGCGAACTTCTGACATTGCTGTATTTAACATGAATGCTATTAGGAGAGGAGATCAGAACGGATATCTCAGATCTAATACTACAGGGCTTACTATTGAAGAAGCATGTCAAATAGCCAAATTTATTGGTGCCTCTGATTTAATTGAAAATGTATTTTTCTTGGGAATAAACCTGAATAATGACCCCAATGATATGATGGCTTGTAATGTGGCCAATCTTCTTTGGTATGTCAGTGAAGGGGTAAAATTGAGAAATATGGATCAAAATATCTCTGATCCTGAAAATCTGGTATTCTCAGTTGTAAGTGAGCCCTATGACAAAGAGCTTCAATTTGTAAAAAGTGCCGAATCTGGCAGATGGTGGGTCAAAGTACCCACTGAAGAAGGTCATATGCATATGGCTTGCTCCAAAAGAGATTATGAAATGGCTTGTAATAATGAGATTTCAAAAAGAATATCTCTTGCTATTGAGACAACAATTTAATCGATTCTAATTACAAATAAGGTATCACTTTCTCCAAGGCTAAGCCTCTGGATCCTTTAACAAAGACGTTTGACTTTTTGATGTTTAGCTTTGATATTTCAGCGATCAATTCTTTATTGCTCTTGTAGAATCTAGTATTCAATCTACCCAGATGTTTATAGGCATAAAAATAACTTCCTATAAAAAAGTATTCCACTCCACTTTTTACATTCTTAATCACTTTCACATGTTCTTCTTTACTAGATTCACCTAATTCTAACATGTCTCCAATAATCGCATATTTTACTATTCCACTGGCCTCTGTAAAATGTTCTAATGATTTTTTTAAGCTAAAGGGGTTTGAATTATAGGTATCTACCACCACAATATTGTCCTTCTCGGTTCTTAGGATTTGAGATCTCATATTAGAGGGAGTATACTCTTCTATTGCTTGAATACTTGTCTCTATGGGAATCTCAAAATATTCAGAGATAGTAAGGGCTGCGGCGACATTTTCAATGTTATAATTTCCAAAGAGATTCGTAGAAATAGAAAAAGCATCATTTCCTTTTTTCAACTCAAATGATAATGCTAGACTTTTTGAGTCGGTATTAATCTGATATCTACTAGTTTGAGTAGTTGAATATCCAATTGCCCCTTTCATCTCTATTTGACTCAAAAATGGGTCTCCTACATTTACAAAGAAAGTACCTTTCCTCTCTTTAATCTTTTTATAAAGGCTGGATTTTTCAATAAATACTCCTTCTTGAGATTTTAATTTTTCTAAATGAGTTTTACCAATATTTGTGATTAATCCAAAATCCGGATTTGTTATATCAGACAATTCTTCTATGTCACCGGGTTGATTTGAGCCCATTTCTACAATCACAAACTCGGCTGATAAGGGAATACATAATAATGTAAGTGGGACTCCAATATG
>DKPS01000145.1 GCA_002471345.1 Saprospiraceae bacterium UBA7328 | reverse complement strand
TATGATATTATTTATTGTCATTGTCAACATTCTAATCCAACAGATTCCTTATTCAGTAATTCTTGTGGGCAGAAATTTTGTTTGAATAGTTCTCAACTCTACAAGCAGGAATAGATCAAAGGGATACCTCGCCAATTGGTTCTTGTGAATATTAATAGTATAGTTTCAAAAAAGTATATCAGATTATAGACTAAAATGTGACGTTTGGTTCAATGTCTCGTATAATAGGTGTAGACAATTTTCAAAACATTAAAAAATCAACATTATTATGACTATTGAAAGTATTCTTATTTGGTGCCTACTTGGAGCCGTAGCAGGATGGTTAGCTGGACAAATTATCAAAGGTAGAGGATTTGGAACCATTGGAAATATTGTTATAGGAATTCTAGGAAGTTTTGTTGGTGGTTGGTTGGCTGGACAGCTTGGAATTGCAGGTGCAGCTACAGGAGGATTTAATATTCCTAGTATTCTAACTGCTCTCGGTGGGGCAATTGTTCTTCTGTTCTTGGTTGGGTTAGTTAAGAAAGCCTGACAAAACAAAAATCAAAGAGATTGATTTTTTTAACCTAAGTTTTGATCATTAAGAAGTATTTATAAAAAAATTTAATTCAAAAAAACATGGGCTTATTTTCATTTATTAAAAATGCCGGAAAAAAGGTATTTGGTAAAAAAGAAGTAGAATTAACAGAAGAAGAAACAAGAATTGCTTCTTTGAAAAATGCTATTAAATCTCTAGAGATTCCTATTTCTAATTTAGAAATTGGACTTGCTCAGCAAGTAATTGTTGAAGGATCTACTAATACAAATTCGGATAGAGAAAAGGTAATTTTGGCATTGGGGAATGTAGAAGGTGTGGGAGCTGTAGCTGATAATATTCATGTCGAAAATCCTGAACCAGAATCTACTTTCTATGAAGTAAAAAAAGGCGACTATTTATCTAAAATTGCCAAAGAAGTGTATGGTGATGCGATGAAATATCCAACGATATTTGATGCAAATAAACCAATGCTTAAAGATCCAGATGAAATATATCCAGGACAGATTTTGAGAATTCCAGCGCTTTAGAATTGCTAGAATAACTAAATGTAAAAAAGGTGAATGACCCAGGTTGTTCACCTTTTTTTATTGAATTTACTTTTAGTAACCTGATCTCTCTAAGCATTTAAGAGATTGCTTTCTTGTGGTTTAGTTAAGAAAAGACTTAGAATATTACTATTTATAGAGCTTCCATCGTTCACCATACTTCAAGAGTATGTCCATCATATGTACAGCGGATAAATGTCCTTTGACTTGGATGAAATCTCTTGGTGTATCATCGCCGATTTCGTAAGTGATGCTTTCAGCACCTAATTGTTTATTAAACCATCCTTTCGATGTCGGAGCACCATAGCCACTAGCTTGTTCATTTATATCTTCGAGATCTAGATCTCGTTCTAATCGTTTCAGCCATTCTTTTGTGAATCCTTGAATTCTCACTTCTACAGTTTCATCATTGGTATAATAGACATCATAATATGTGCTATGAAAATCTAAACCGAGTACCACTTCATTTTTTTCCTTGTTGGTTTCTGAGACAATGTGTTCAGCTACAGTTCTGTTTTCTTGTTGATGATAAAAGCTCCAATCTCTATTCATATCAATTCCTCCAGTATTATGTCTATAATGGCCGAGATCCACTCCATCTGGATTCATGAGTGGATATACCATTACTCGATATTTATCTAGGAAGCCATTGTTTGCTCCATCCTCAATGATCTTTTCGATAAATGCTTTCATTGCTAAATAACCAGTGACCTCTGGTGGATGTTGACGACTTATAACTACTACTGTTGGCTTCTTTTTATTCTCACCATTGGTAATGTTCATATAATATAATGAACGATCCTGAACACTAGTTCCTGCTGACCCTAGAGACACTGAGGGATGATTTTTGAACTGCTCCATCCAGTCTCCGACCCGTCTATGATCCTCGATTTCCTGACCAGCTACCCATAGTTTTTGAGGGGTCAGATCTAGCTGAATCGTTGCATGTACACTGTCTTGGTCCAATTGGATAAGGTCGGTTGCCATTTCAGTCCATGTGTCACCATTATCACTCAATTTTGGATTATATCGATGTTCGTGTTCAGTATAATGTAGCTTTAGATAAATATGCTGAGGAATATCTGACCAAATCTGAAATGCATACCAAGGGCTTTCATTAATAGGTACATTTTCAGGGCTAATAGTCACTTGATAAGTGGAATCATTCAGTTGCATGAAATCATTCAAACGAGCAGCTGGAAATTCGTTGCTTGCTGAAACTGATCCAGCCATATAAGTCTTTTTTACTTGATAATTGATAGGCCTAGTGGTGGTATCTAGCTTTCTTGTGAATTCATGGTTGAGTAGTTTCCCACTTGTACAGGAGATAAATAGGCCAAAGAGAATAATATAGAAATACTTCATCTTGGAAATTACAGATTTGAGTTTGGTCTGGAAATTAAAATTGGATTTTTTCTTCGCTAGGTACTGAATATCTATGTCGTCTGACTATAATTTGTGCAATGCTCAATTGAGATGTCATATGTTCTTAAAATACTTCTATAACATGTTTTTTGTTAGTGAAATTAGGAGCTGAAAAAACGTTTTGAATAGTGATTGTTGGCATTATTTAGTTAGTCGAACAATTCAAGACTAAAGTTTATATGTTAATATCAAAAATTTTAAACCAAGCCTTCCCAATTGATGTTAATTATTCTATGATTATGATGTGCATAAATTTTTGCTTAAGTTTTTTATTAATACATGAGAGTATGGTTCTTTTTGAGTTCACAAAGGATAGTGATCTAACCAATTGGGCAGTTGTAGATGATGGTGTTATGGGAGGACGTTCTGCTGGAAATTTTAGTCTCAACCATGAAGGGAATGCCACTTTTTATGGCAGTGTGTCTCTAGAAAATAATGGTGGTTTCTCTTCTATACGTTCTAGTTTTAGTGAGAAAAATATAGATGGTAGGTCTAAAATATTAATACATCTTAAAGGTGATGGAAAAAAATATCAGTTTAGAACAAAATCAGATAAATATGATCGGCACTCATATGTTTACATTTTCAGTACCACAGGAGAATGGGAAACTATATCTATTCCTTTAGCTAAAATGGAACCCAGATTCAGAGGTAGAAGATTAGACATGCCCAATTATCCTTCAAAAGTTCTCGAAGAAATTGCGATACTAGTTTCTAACAAAAAAGCAGAGATGTTCAAATTGGAAATTGATAAAATCACTGTGAGATAGACATTTGGTTGTGGATAATAATTTTCTTGAAAGTTTAATTTACTGGGTAATAAGATTGAAGTGACACAAAATCAATGTTATTCTGAGACTTCATTATTCCATTGTTGACCAAAGAATTCTAAATGAAGGTGATAGAAAATATTTTGATAAAAGTGTCTCCAGATAGGCTGTTCAGCTATCTGATGGATGTCGACAACCGCAAAAATTATATTCCTGCATTGGAAAAGGTGATAATGTTAGACCCTAAACCGATTAGAGAAGGAAGCCGATATATAGAAGTAGCGAACATAGCAGGAAAGCGTTTAGAAACAACATATCAAGTTATTGCTTTGGAAACAAACAAACGGATTACAGCACAGACATTGAAAAGTGTTTTTCCTATTCAAGCTGATTTGACGTTGATCGATAACGGAGCTGGTGCTAAAATGACCATACAGTTAAACTTTAAGCTTAATGGAGTATTCCGTCTGGCTTCAGGAGTAGTAAGAAGTATAGTTAGTAAGCAAGCAAAAGATATATTAGAAAATATTAAACAGGCAATGGAAAACGAATAGATCATATTTATGAGAAACCAAATAGCATCAATCAGGCCAGCAATCCTTACTATTAAGAAGAAAAAACTTTCTGGGGAAAAAGAACTTTTCCAAAATCAAACTCTACGTCCCATTTTGAAATTTCAGAATGATTTGATACTATCAATTTTTCTTTTCCATTTTGAAAAACATAAAACTGAATTTTATCAATTTACTGAGGCTAAACGAAATGAATTTATCGAACAAAAAATTCAACTTGACCGAAATCTTCGCTTTTTACTACTGGGTACTATCATAGGCCATTTTACGGATTTAGAGTGGCAAATGTATATTCCAAATGAAAAAGAAATGAATCGTCGTATTACTAGATTACTCATTCAACGCTTACAAGATCAATTATAAATCATAACAAGAATCAAGTATTCTTTAAATTTATCCAACTCGTATTTGCTAAAAACTTTGAGTATCAATTTTAATGCATCTTTTTGACCTATATTAATAGATGAGTATAATTTGAATCTTACAATAAATCGGTTATTGATGATTTAGGTTATTAAAAGAAAATTAGGAGATTATTTTATGGAAATTGTTCTTATATATTTGTTTCTAAAAATATGGACTGGAAATACTATATAGACTTACTCTCTCAGGATCAGTTACAGTTCATAGCCCTACCTATATTTCTACTTGCCATAATTGTAGAATGGAGAATCGATGAATGGAGGCATTTGGATTTATACAAAAGAGTGGATTCTTGGGTGTCACTTTCCATGTTAATTTTTACAGGCATTGTAGAGTTCATACCTAAGCTATTAGCTTTTATTGCCTTCATTTACCTTCATGAAATTAGCCCGTTAAGAGATATAGTCGGAAGACAATGGTGGGCATGGGCTAGTTTGTTTTTATTTGATGACTTTGCTTATTATTGGTTTCATCGTATGAATCATGAAGTGAGATTATTTTGGGCCGGGCATGTGCCTCATCACTCCTCGGTGAAGTTAAACTATGCTACAGCATTGAGACAAGGGGTAGGGGAGCGAGTACATAAATATTTCTTTTGGATTTGGATTCCTCTTTTAGGTTTTGACCCATTGATGATGTTCACGGTAATATCTATTAATCTCATTTATCAGTTTTGGGTACATACAGAACTAGTAGGTAAAATGCCATCTTGGTATGAATATGTCTTTAATACTCCATCCCACCACAGAGTCCATCATGCCTCTAATGTCAGGTATCTAGATTGTAATCATGCAGGTTTATTTATTCTTTGGGATCGACTTTTTGGCACATTTTCAGAAGAGAAAGATTTTGAAAAGCCCATATATGGCTTGACAAAAAATATTGATACATACAACCCTTTCAAAGTAGTAACTCACGAATATCAGGCTATATGGAAAGATGTATTGAAAGCATCAAAATGGACAGATAAATTGAAGTATGTCTTTATGGCCCCAGGATGGTCTCATGATGGTAAAGACTTGAGAGCCAAAACATTAAGAAGAGAATTAAGATTGAATTAGTCCAATCTATTCAGCCACTTTCAGAGTTCAAAAGAAATAAAGTAAGGAGAATCTAATTTAGATGGAATCATTATTTAGCTCTTTGTCTATTGACATTTAGTTCAGATAATGTAACTTTGAAGCACAAAGTACTTTGAATAAATGTGTAAAATGAAAACTATGACACTTCAGAACAAAAGACTTACCGTTACTCTTCTTTCCATTCCACTTGCTCTACTTATACCATTAGTAGCAATGCAATTTACACCTGAGGTCAATTGGACATTAATTGATTTTGTAGTAATGGGATTCCTTCTCACAGGTGTAGCAGTAGTTATTGAATTTGTGCTTAGGTATGTTAAAAAGAAGGAGTACAAACTTGGATTGATATTAATCATTCTTTTGTTGTTTCTATTGGTTTGGGCAGAGTTAGCTGTTGGAATTTTTGGGACTCCATTTGCAGGAAACTAAATCTTGATTCTTATTCCCGAGGATAGTGATCAGCATCTCCGAAGATGATTTTCCACTCGTCATTTCTTTTTTGCCATATGAATGTGTTAGGCCCTTTTGCTTGAGAAATTATTCCTTGATTGTTGACTATAGAATCAGTAAAAATATAAGATGAAATAGCAGCATTTTCCGAAACAGGTAAGATTTGAAGATCATTCCATTCTGCATGAAAATGAGTAAGCTCTTTCATAAATTTTCTTGATCCTTCAGATAATTCTCTATAGGTCATCCTATTACCATCAATAAGAATATTAGCATCTGGCCACAACAAATCGATTACACCTTCAGCATTCATAGATGTGTCTGCTGCATGAAGAGCCCAAACAACAGTTTCTATTTCATTAATAACATATGAAAGGTCTTTAGAATCAACTTCAGAAACGTTCGACAATTCCTGACATGAACTAACTAGAAGAACGCAAAGAAGTAGAAATTACGGTGGGTTTCTTTTCATGGCTTATGAGTTAATTATTACTAAACTCATTTAGAAAAGAATAAACTACTTCCCACGTTTCATCTACATCAGATTCGGTTCTTTCCTTTACCAGCATAGACGATCCATGCACCCCATGTTCTGAAATAAATGTTTGATGATCATATTTAAGAGCTAGCTTGAATTGCCTTGCTGAGCTTTCACTATCCATTTCACTTTGTGGTTTTAAAATTATTAATGGGACTTGTATGGATTCAATATAAGGACTAGGAAGGCAATTTCTAAGAGAACCTCCTGTAGCAGGTGAGAATGCTAACACACCGTCGATATCCCCTTGCCTTTTAGATGCTAATTGGATAGCCAAAGAAGCGCTATAACTACTTCCCCAAATCAATTTGTCACCAGTAAATCCTAAATCTATAATATAATCCAATGCACTTTCTAGATTATTATAGGCATCACAATAGGTATATCCATCTCCAAAACTGTTAGTTGGGATTTTAGCTAATGTCCTATTATATCCTCCATATGTCTGTCCGCCTATTCTTTGGTCGGTAGCTATTACATTAAACCCTCTCTCAATGAGTTTAGGAATGATCGAACCATATTCTGCTCTGGCATTTGATCCCCCTTGATGAAAGAGAAGAATGGTGCTTTCTTTTTTATCTAGTTCATATAAGTCACCTATGATTTGTATACTGTCTGGAGTGTAAAAACTTATTTCTTTGGGAATGATCTTTGATTCATTTTCATCTACTTGTGCATCATGGTCACAAGAACATAGAAAAAGTACTAATCCAATTAAAGATAAAATTGATAGTTTCATAGTCCTATTATGTTTACTAAGTATTGAATTATAACTCTAAAATTCACTTTAGGAGTCTACCCTAATCTACAAATACTAGAAGAAATAATTACTAAAGACAAATCCATTTGGTGATATGTAATTCTATAGTGGAACCTCTTCCGTCGATTAATTAAGAATTTTAGAAGCTTTGATCGTACAATTGGATTATAACTAACACTCAATATGGTTAGTTTTTCTTTGTCAAATAATTACTCCATCTCCCATTTCTATGATTCTATCTGTTTTTTTGGCAAAATCTAAATCATGAGTTACGATTAGAAGCGACATTTTTTGCATATCACTCAACTCCCTTAATACATTAAAGACATTATCAGAATTCTTACTATCTAAATTGCCAGTAGGTTCATCACCCATTATAATTTTAGGATCATTAATCAGAGCTCTGGCAATTGATACCCGTTGTTTTTGGCCTCCTGATATTCTAGACGCTTTTTTATGGGCTTGAGAAGAGACGCCTAATATTTCTAATTTTTCCAAAGCCTTTTTCTTGATTATAGATTCACTTTCCTTTCCCAATTTTAATGCAGGAAGCATGACATTCTTTAATACGGTGAATTCTGGTAATAAATAATGAAACTGAAAAATAAAGCCGATTTTTTCGTTCCTCACTTTTGCTAAGGATGGATTGCTTAGTTGAGTCATATTTTCTCCATCTATTATTAACTCTCCCTCATATTGAGTATCCATTGTAGAGAGTATATATAGGAGAGTGGACTTTCCACATCCCGACTTACCCATGATAGATACAAATTCACCTTCTTCTAGCCCAATGGATATATTTTTGAGAACATGAAATTTGACAGGTTCTAGGAAATATTTATTGATATTAATTGTCTTCAAGATTGCTCCCATAGTTGATTTATTTGCCTCTAATTATTTCTACAGGATCAATCTTGGATGCCTTTAGTGCCGGGAAATATCCTGCTAGAAATGTACATATTAAAGCAAATGCAAATCCTCCTATATAGAACATGGGATCATAATTGATGGGGTAAGTCTTTATAGTTGGAAGTGCTTCTGTGACGAATGGAATACCATCAATAATCAAAGAAACACCATATCCAAGAAATATACCCATCCCACCCCCAATCAATCCAATCATCAATGCTTGCATTATAAATATAGACATGATATCACCTCCAGAAAACCCTGTTGCTTTCAGTATTGCGATATCATCCATTTTCTCATAGATCAGCATATTGAGAATGTTATAAATGCCAAATCCAGCTACTATTAGTAATGTGATAGAAACAGCATAAGAAATTAATGTCCTTATATCTGACCCAGTATCAAATTGAGCATTAGCCTTTTTAATATCTAAAGCTTTTATGTCATATAGATTTTCTATTGTTCTTGAGAGTGGAATAGCATGATCTATATCATGCAGTTTTACATGTATTCTTGTGATATAATTACTTCCTACTCCTAGAATTTGTTGTGCCATTTTTAAGTTCACATAACTCTGTACATCATCTACTTCTGCAAGACCACTTTGAAAAATACCACCAATGTTTAAAGAATAATTCACTCCATTGGTGCCAACTACCTGTAAGTTGTCACCAACTGACAAGGAGAGTTTTTGGGCTATTCCTGCTCCTAATAGAATATTGTTTTTACGTCTGTTCAGACTGGTTGCATCGCCTTCGGTAATGTAGTCTTTGAAGTTAAATAGTCGCGATTCCTCATCTACTTCTATACCATTTATTATTCCATTTAGATTATTGGTTCCTGCTAGGTAAAACACTCTACAGGTCGTTTGGGGAGTAGCTCCTTTTATTCTACCATCCTTCTTGAGATCGGATAGCAATGGCAGAGCATTGTGAATTCGACTCAGTCTACTTTTGGGTTTTACAGAGTGAATAATCAGAGCATCTTCTTTAATACTCATATATCTTTCTGCTGGTTGGATTTCCGTAGGCTCCGTCTTGTTATAAATTTGAATATGGGGTGTTCGATTTAAGACCAGTCCATCTAGAAGAAGGTTCAGTCCTGTCATAAAACTCATCATTATGATATACATTCCTATACCGAATGTAACTCCCAATGCAGCAATTGTACTCTGCTTGATCTTAGAGGTAAGATGGGTAGTGGAAATGTCAAATAACAGTCTGATTCCATTCATTCAAAATCAGGTTTTAGCAATACAGTTGATGTGTCTATTCCATTAAGCAACTCTACATATTCTAGGCTCTTAACGCCAATTTTTACAGTTGTCTGACCATCAGATGTCAGAACTTTATTCCCATCTATTAAATATTCAGATGGAATGGTAATAGCATTTTTCCTTTTCGCTACTAGGATATTTGCCTCACCTGCTAAGCCATTGAATAGTTTTGAAGGGGCGTTAGTAAATATGCTTTCCACATTAAAGGTCTGTGTGATATCATCTTTAGTCTCTGAGATGTAACTCAATGTAGAAGTATATACTGAGTCAGGGTAAGCCTCTAAATGTACTATCGCTGTATCTCCTATCTCAATCTTTGAAATATCAACTTCATCAAAATTCAGTTCAATAAGAAAGTCATCAGTACTTCCAATTTCAGCAAAACTTTCTTGTGGACTTATGAATTCTCCGGTTTCCTTAAAAACTGTAAAGACTTTTCCATCGATTTTTGATTTGATTACTAAGTCTTTTAATAGACTCTGTTCAGTATTGACTAAGTTTTGGGCTATATCGTATTGGTTTTGAAGTGTTGATCTAGTCTTTTCATACTCGACTTTGAGACCATTCAATATGCTGCTAGAAGACTGATAAGAAAGAAAGGCTTGCTCTAATTGATTCTTACTTCCAATACTTTGATCCCATAATGCCTTTCTTCTTTGGTAATTACTCGAGTCAATTTGATTTTGTTCTGTTATCCTTACTAATTCAATCTCAATACTTGTCAATTTATTATTACCACCAAACAAATTGTCCTTGGCTTCTTGAAGATTTACTTTGGCATTATTTAATCTATTATTGACATCTGCGGTAGCACTAATACTAAATAGTGGTTGATCTTTTTTAATCTGATCTCCTTCATCTATGAAAATATCTTCTATGATTCCAGATCTTGATGGGCGGCAATTGTATGTATTTTGAGGAACTACATTTGCGGAGGCATAGACTAATTCTGTTATATCTTTTAATGTTGGCTTTGTGGTTTGCTCTTTACTTACACTGTCGCATCCTACTGAGAATGAAACAATAATTGTCAAAAAGTAGGTGTATTTCATTTATTAGATTGTTGTAAAATATCAATATTTGTTAC
>DKPS01000158.1 GCA_002471345.1 Saprospiraceae bacterium UBA7328 | reverse complement strand
GATACTTGCAGGAATCAATGCCTTGTACTTTCATTGGAGGATGAATCAAGAGGGTAAAGTTTGGGATAGCAATAGTTTTATACCATTCAGCATGAGATGCAGTGCAGCTTTATCATTATGCCTTTGGAGCTTAGTTATAATTTCTGGGAGAATGATTGCTTATAATTGGTTTGATTGCGATAAACAGCCTCAGTCAGAAATTATCAATTTTCTTACTAGCTGCGAAGTACAAACAGAATTTTATGAGGCTCTAGATGGAATCTAGTCAGTTATTAGAAATAATTTATCTTCTTGAAGATAGTTTTATTGGAGAGTACGTGAGAGGATCTTTATGGTTATTTCCAGTCATACAGTCCTTCCATCTTCTTGGATTGGGTATTCTTGGAGGTGCGGTAGTCATAGGCGATTTAAGATTGGTCGGCCTTTTATTTAAATCAGAGTCTATAAGTTATGTTATTACTCAAACTAAATCTGTATTTAATTTTGGTTTAATCTTGCTCATTTCAACTGGAATACCTTTGTTTTTAAGCGAAGCTGTAAAGTGTTACTACAGTAGAGCTTTTTGGATAAAGATATCTTGCTTAATCTTGGGAATCTTATTTGTATATTTGATTAGAAATCCTATTGCTTTGAATAAAGGGGAAGGTGTCTATATGAAAATAATAGGCTTTGTCTCTTTTTCTCTATGGGTCGTTACCGCAGCATCTGGAAGATGGATAGGTTTCTCCTAATTATTTAATTGAAAAGGCCAAAATGGCATTTCCCGACATTTGCCCATGATGTGAATAGCCACTATTTATAAACACCCAATCATCCACTATCACAGGCCCAGAGGCATCAATTGAACCACCAACTGAAGGATAATTATTGATTGTTTGAAACTCTTGTAGAGTATCGAATTCCCATAACTTCTTTCCATCTTCAACAGAATGTGCGGAAAATTTGCCATCTAAAGATCCTGCAAATAATAGATTATTAGCTATGGAAATAGGTGCAGAGAATCCTGTAAAGCAGCTTCCTTCTCCGTATAGAGGTTTTCTATCACTACATATTTCATCATGTTTATACGACCAGATAATATCTCCAGTTTCAAAATCCAGAGCATACAATCCCGGTTGTGCTTTATCATCATAATCTTTGTTCACCTTGCGATCAGAAATGGGAACATATAGTTTTATATTATCGGTAGCCATTCCGAAGTGTATTCCACCCAATACCCCTCCATTGCCAACTTTCTTCTCCCAATCAATTTCTCCATTTAATGGATTTAATTTAAAAACCCAACCTGATTTTTGACCAGCAAAAATAACTTTGGAACCTTGTTTATCAATAGATTGAATAATGGAAGCCCCGAAATCGAAATCTGGACCATTCTCTTCAGGGCACACCATACTTCTAACCACAGGAATTTCACAACCTACATTATAGGCATCACCTGCAAGAGTTTGTGTAACCCATAACTTCTTGCCTGTATTGAGATCTAAAGTTATAACAGCATCACTAAACCCTGATGCAGGAGATTGTAAACTTTGTCCAGTACCAAAAAAAACTCTTTCATTTAATAAATCAACACCCGGCGCATTCCATACTGCACTACCTGCAGGTGCAAATTTCTTAACTCGAGTAATCATTCCTTTTTTAGTGTATTCGGCCTTTTGCTCTATTCTGTGATTCCAGATAATTTCACCATCTTTTGTATTAATGGCGACCATTCCTCCGCTACTTTTACAGCACTCATATGAAGGATCAATGGCCATGATAGTTTCGTAAGTTGAGATTGGAACTAGTAAGAAATCGCCAGCTTGGACTGGAGAGGCAGAAGATGTATTTGATTCAAATTCTTTTGGAATTTTTGTCTTCCAAACCACTTCGCCATCAAAAATATTGATCTTAAAAGCTACAAAATCTGAATCGACAATATATATTGAATCTTTTGTGCTTACATCGAAAGCAGGAGCATTTCTAAACATACCTTTTGATTGAAATTTCCAATACATACACCCAGTTTCTTTGTTCAAGGCATATAAAGATTTTCCTGCAATAAAAATTAATTGGCCTACAACAATTGGTTGCGCTCTTACATCCTCGCTAGCTATTCCAAAAGACCATTTAAGCTTAAGGCTATTAATATTACCTGAATTGATATTGGTCTTAGTTTGATTTCTGCTATTAAAAGAATCATACCCCCAGCTTGTCCATTTAGACCCGGTAGATAAAGTTTTTTCTGAAATACTTTGTTTGCAATAACCTGAATCAGTACTGAGCTTATTATTTGCGTCTTTTTTTGAAATATACTCAACTATTAATTTTTTTTGACTCTTAGAAAGATCTTTAGCTAGAGTCTTCATCTTCCCTTTTTCTAGAATATACAAAAGATCAGATTGAGAATATTGGGCCATTGAACTTATAGAAATTAAATTAAGGTCATTATTCTCATGACATGACGCACATTGCTCTGTTACTAGTTTTTCAGCTTCAGAGCTAAATAATGAGGTCGAAACTATACTTAAAAGAATGAATAAACCTTTCATGGCCACAGTTTTAATTAAGACCTTTATGACGAATTTCTTCTTTCATCCAATTAATTACAAGATTTAATTTACTTTCTAGGTCAGTCACATGCTCTGCTAAAAGACCTGAAGCATCTGTGACGTTATTCATAGTTTCTGCGTGTTGAATTAAAGTAACAATGTTATTACCTGTTTCCAATTGGTGCGCTTGAAGATCTTTTACTTCATCTTCTAATTCT
>DKPS01000161.1:5951-6220 GCA_002471345.1 Saprospiraceae bacterium UBA7328 | reverse complement strand
AACAATCGCACTGATCCATGGAGTACTTTCCCCCTGAAACTAATTGATTAGGGAAGACTATCGCACTTTCAAAAATCTTTTGACTTATCTCCGCAATCTCTCTCGTCCCATCTTTAAGGAAGAAAAATTCAAACACGTGATGATCATCAGTATCTAAATCATTTGGCAATACAAAGCGTTCATTGAACGAATTCCTCGGTAGAGCAAATTGCAAGGAACGTGATGTTCTCCTAGACAATTGAATGGCTTGATCTAAGAATTTCTTAGTA
>DKPS01000161.1:0-5880 GCA_002471345.1 Saprospiraceae bacterium UBA7328 | reverse complement strand
GCTGCCATTTTATATTCTCCTATAATCTCTAATGGCAAGTTAGATCTCTTCTAACTTGTATAATATTATTTATCATTTACTAGATAAAATGTAGTACTACCGCTTATTTTTAGCCCTTTTTTGTAACGATCTCAACTGTTGCACAAAAGCAGGTCCACCTTGTACAATATTATCAATCATTTCAATAGCAGGTAAGTATGCTTGTAGCATAGCAGCACTTACAGCTTTGCCGTCTTTAGCTTGATCTAAGAATTTCTTAGTAAAATATAGATCTGCAGAAAAAACGAAACAACTGGTCTCTAAAACAGCCTCACTAGAATCTACATCAATAAGTACACCACCAACAGATGAAATATACTCTTGATGAATATCGAGTAACCTTTTACCTACAATGGGTGTATCCAATATTGGATCGTTAAACCCATGTAAAACCGATTTTTTTTTAATGCGATAGAAATTCATTTGTTTTCTTATTCCTGAATTTCTAGTCTGTAAACCACAATCTTACATAAAGATTCCACAGTGAATAATTTTACTAAACCATGTACAGTTAACCCCTCCGTTAACAGTGACGAATCTATCTCCGTCATATGTTTTCGAAGCATTGCTAATCCCTCATGAGTTATAACTCCTTCCTCTTCATATGGGGTGTCACCGAGTTCTTCTCGTACTCTTGATTCAATATCGCTGACTTTGAGTTCGATACCGTAATGAGATTCTAATTCAAACAGAATATCCACCATATCAATTGAGTCAATTGCTAACTCATCAAAAATGGTCTGCTTAAGTTTTATTTCTTCTTTAGGAGTGCCAATAGAATTTTCAATAGTTTCAGCTACTACGCTAAATATTTCATCCTGTTCTTTCATTGTTATTCGTGTTTATATTTAAAACATACCTCCATCTATAGTGAAGGTTTCTCCAGTCATATATGACGCAGTAATATTCGATGCTACGAATAATACTGCCTTAGAAATTTCATTCGGATGCCCGAACCTAGATAGGGCTGTGGAGTCATTAACTATATCATTAGCGCGTTCTAATAATGGGCCACTCATTGCCGTATTGATGACTCCAGGACGTATACAATTCACCCGGATATTCTTTCTTCCTACCTCGGTAGAAAGTGCTCTAGTAAACGCGTCCAATGCTGCCTTAGCAGCAGCATATACCGCAACACCTCTACCTTTCTTAATAGCGGAAACAGACGAAATATTAATAATACATCCTTCCTTTTGCCTAAACATTGGACGAAGTACAGCATGGCTCAAATAAATTGGACTTTTAAAATTCAAATCTACCATTGAATCAATATGATGCTGATTCAGCAGGGCAAATGGATTTTCATGGGCAAAACCAGCACAATTCACTAGAATATCTATTCGAAGAAATTTATCGGTAATTTCTCTTACAACCGATTGAATTTCCTCGTAATTCAATAAATCACAAACCTTCGAATGTAAATTCATATCTGAAACATTTTGGTCTTTAATCCACTGCCGTACTTGCTCCATCTTCTGTTCGTTACGTATCAAACCAACAACAACCGCACCTTCTAAAAGAAAATCAATTGCAATCTGTCGCCCAATTCCTCCAGTAACTCCAGTGAGGATTACAATCTTACTCTTAAGACCTAATTCCATCTATTTCATTTTTGACGGCTAATACCGTATTTATACCGCCAAATGCAAAATTGCTTGTTAAAGCATATTTGATATTGGCTTGTCTGTCCTCCCGTACTATATCTAACTCCGTTTGACAAGGGTTTTTTGTATTCAGATTTTTAGGGATATATCCATCCTTCATAAGTTCAAGTAAAATACAGAACTCTTGAATCCCAGCAGCTGCAATGGCATGTCCGTGTCTATCTTTGGTGGATGATATGGGGGTGCCCTTTGGCAGCACTTGTTCTAAAGCCTTTAGCTCCAATTCATCGTTATGACGAGTACCCGTTCCATGTGCCAAAACATAATCTATCTGATTAGAAGAAATTTTCGAATCATTAATTGCGTTCTCAACCGCAGCAGTCATTGATAGCCCCTCGGGATCAGGTGCTGTAATCTTATATGCATCGAGAGTATTACCATAACCTAATAATTCAGCAACAGGATTCAGATTATGTTCTTTAACAAATGATTCAGAAGCTAGTACCACAAAACCAGCCGCTTCACCCGCTAGTGTTCCTTTCCGGTGCAGATCAAAGGGTCTGCAGCTTACCTCTTCTGTAGATTCTGTAATTACTCCAAGCTTTCCAAAGGAGATAATTGCTAATAGATTAATTAATGAATCCGTACCTCCCGAAATAACCACTTCTGCTTCACCATTCTTTATAGCGTCATATCCTAATGCGATAGCCTGGGTGCTTGATACGCAAGCCGTTAATACTGACTTTTGAAATGCAGCGGCTTTAAATTTTTCTGCTAGATAAATTGAATAGAGATCGTACGGATTGTTAACGGAATTTAACTTTATGCCGTTATCATTGATTCTAGTAAAAAGCTCATTTATTGGAATGCTTCCAGAATTTAAATGTTTTAGTAGTTCTTCCTCATAATTTTCAAATGCGGTCACATCTGCCCCGACCCCGATGATCACGCCTGTTTTTTCGGGTTCTAGAAGATTGATTAAAGTGTCCAACCTGTGTCTAGCTATCCCAAAACATGATGC
Organism: Saprospiraceae bacterium UBA7328; assembly: GCA_002471345.1. Classification (GTDB taxonomy): domain Bacteria; phylum Bacteroidota; class Bacteroidia; order Chitinophagales; family Saprospiraceae; genus UBA7328. The sequence goes on along the minus strand of DKPS01000161.1, from coordinate 3,213 downwards.
CAATAATTCTAGCTTTCTATCATGACAACAAACCTCTTTAATATGTTGAGGCTCATCCTTTATAAACCCGTTGAGATCCTCTTGAACCTCAGCGGCTTTTCTAAATGGCAAGCCCTCGGTATCCACACGATTAACTATACGGTCTGCTGAAAAACCCTTTTTGAGATTTGGCAATATATGCTCCTTCCCGACTGCTATAGGACTGACAAGCTCATATTCTATGACGTACGTTTTGTCTCCTAACATTTTTTAATCTTTATGATGGATTCTCTACCGTAGATATCCCTATCTACAACATTCACCGTAGCTATTGAGGCATCAAACATCTGAATTCCTTCAATTATACCTAAGAGACTGTTGGCGGAACCCAGATTCCCATACGATTCAAAAAGAGATTTCGATTTCGCGCCGCTATCCTCGCAGTATTCTAAATCTTTTTGATTTTCTTTTGACGTGAATGCCCCTGAGCAGATAATTAAATCGCTTTCACCAATTTTCGCGATTTTATTCCATTTACGATCTATTTTTTGTTCCGTTAAACTGGGTACTTTCAAGCCTAATTTAACATCTTTAATTTCACACAAAGCTCCTTTAGGTATTGTATCCGACTTTACTACTTCTAGCAAACCAACGCCTGCAGATTCTCGCCAACCAGTGGTATAGCCAACAACAGAGGAGTTCATTAAAAATGAGTAATTACCAGAACAATTAGTTGCACCAATAATGACTCTGTCCACATCATCTCTATTTAATGTATTCAATGACTCTTTAAGCACCAAGCTGAAAGATTGCGAAGTATTTCCGAAGGTGGAATTTAAATACTTCAGGCCAGAATATTGGGCAACATAACTCATCGTCGAATTTGTCAAAGTCTCCAATGCAATCAATGGTGGGCATGCACGATAAATTCGATGAATCTTCTCTTTTTCCCCAAGTTCATCAGTAAATGTTTCATAGACTTTCATAACTCTTTGCAGATACTTATTAGAATCCTCAATAAAGGCACCATTAGCGATAAATAAGGGAGTACGTTCAGTGCTTTTAAAATTCGATTTACGCAAGAGTTCATTAATCAACACTACAGCTTCTTTGACATCGGATCTCATGATTTTCTCATCACTGCGATTAGGAAAGAATTCTGAATCTCTTCTTGGCTCAATCAATCCATAAGTAAACTCAGTCCTGAAAATCTTGGATCCAATGACCTTCTTGAAATCCGTAGGGTAGGATGCTACATATTTAGTAATGTATATTTTCACTTTATTGAATTCGGCATTATCGAATGGTAATATTTATCACGTTGACTTAGAAATGGGTTCTCTTTTGTTTCATGACTACCCACTATCACAAAAGAAAGTTTCGCCTCGACGATTTTTTCATTATCCACATAAGTCTCGACCTTAACATTAGCCCTTGATCTTTCCAATGAAATTAATTCCGCTACTATCTTACATTGATCACCTGGCCTGACGAAGGATCTGAATTTCGCTTTGTGGATTATACTTAAGATTGGAAAAATCGGTTCGTTATCATCAAATTCTTTTTTAAGACTTTTCTCAATTAATATCCCGGAGAGCTGAGCCATAGACTCAGTGAGTAGCACACCCGGAACGATCGGGAAGCCAGGGAAGTGATCCTCAAAAATTTCATTATCCAAACTCCAAGCCTTGACCCCTTTGGCCGTTGCGCCGGGAATTATTTCGTCAATCCGGTCAATTAATAGGAAGCGCATAATAATTAAGTGTTTTTAGTTGATTGAAGTTAGTTTCTTTCATCAAATCGGAGGATTGCTTTTCCAAATTTTTCTCCATGAATGATTTAATAGAATTGAAAAATTTAGAGTCGAAATGAGTATGGCCAAAAACTTGAATGTTGCATTTTGATACAATGGGAAAATCCAACGCATAAAAAGGATCATCACCGGAAAATGAATGATATATATAAAGTATGAAGACTGCGAGAAATAGAATATTAGAGGATTATTTTTGGTATAGTAAGAACACGCTATTCCCATTAGACCGAAAGATAATAATGTCATTGATAGATTGGATAATACCATAAGTCTAACATCAAACTCCATTGGATTCAACCCCACAGAAACTTCCTGATATGAAAGGCCGAGGTAAATTACGAATGACATAATTCCAGCAGCCAGTAGGGCCAGAAAATAGGAATGTTTTGACAGACGTTTTAAGCCTTGAGGAACATTAGCTATGTATACTCCAGCAACATAAAAAGAAAAATAACCGAAGTATGAGCCACCGTGTGGCAATAACTCATACTGTCCGAACAAGGAGTTCTCCTTCCAAGTGAAAAGTGATATGGAAGTACTAATCAAAACGAGTGCAATTAGAAATATAGGCCAATACTTCCCGCGATAAACTTCTACTCCTAACGATTTTAAGAATGGCGTGGAAAAGATGTGAATAACACTGAACGTAAGTAAATAATACAAAAACCAAACATATGAAGTCCCTAAATGACGGATTTGAAATTCATGAATGGGTAAAATGCTTTTCCATGAATATGGGTTAGAATCTCCCGATATAATAGCAATATTGACATTAATCATGGGTCCAAAAAACAACACAACAAATAAGAGTGGTATAAGGAGCCTCTTAACTCTTTTCAATCCTACCACAGATAATCCGTATTTATCTATCATCTGAGTGGTAAGTATTCCAGAAATAAGAAAGAAAGTTGGTAGCCTGATAATATGAATAAAGGAAACTAGTCCATCAAATAAGATGTTGTTCTGACTATCATGGTAAAACCAAATATCAGCGTCCATTGGCGAGACCATAAAAGAGACAGCTGCATGATTAACTAATAAGAGAAATAACATTACAACTCTTAAAAGATCGAATCCAAAAATTCTATTGTCTAAATTCTTTTCCAACTTTTGAGCTTATTCTTATTCTTGATTATTCTTTGTAAAAGCTATGGTAAATTAATTCTTATGCTAGAAGGTACATTTAAGTAATGAGTAATCAACACATGTAAATTCTCGTAAATTGATACAATTATTGCTTTACAGCAGTTTTTAGACTTTGACTTTGACTAAATATCTCATTTAAGAGATGTTTTTAAGAGTGTATTTCCACTAAGGCTTACCTATTGATTTAAGAAGCGAAAAATCTTTCTAAACAAAGTGACCCCTAGGAACTCCTTTAAAGTATTTCGGAGTAAAAAAATAGGATTAGTTAGATAGGA